>CAMAGM010000150.1 GCA_945833995.1 uncultured Prevotella sp. | reverse complement strand
AGGCCGAAGCAACGATGGAAAAAGCGAATGGACTGATGAACTTGCAATGCGTCTGTCTATCAATGCGAAATGGAAAATTGGATACTGGTCGCCTGAGAATGTACAGATTGACCATGCCGTCAAGATTGTTGAGAAAATCACCGGAAGACGCTATGGAAATGAAAAGATTGACGGATTGTCAACTGAACAGCAAACTTTTGCCAAACAATGGTTGTCAAAAAACGTGAAGTGGATAAATTTGCCCTACGACAAACTCACACTTGACGACATTCTTGATAAAGGGCGAAGCCTTGTCCGTGCCTTCGGAATACGCATCCTTGTGCTTGACCCCTACAACTTCATACTAAAAGAGAACAGCAAGTATCACAACGAAAATTCTTGGGACAGTTATGCCGTGGGTCGCATACGCCAATTTGCCATAGACAACGACGTGCTCATTTTGCTTGTTGCGCATCCACGAAAAGTTGAAATGAAAGTGGATGGGCAAAAAAGAAGAATAACCATTGAGGACATAGCAGGAACGGCAGACTTTGGCAACAAGGCAGACTACGTGCTTTGTGTTGACAGAGGAGAAAAAGTGGTAACGGTCTATATCGACAAAGTCCGTAGAAAACAAAACGGTTCGAAAGGCAAGAAAGCAACATTCGTGTATGACATAATTAGTGGCAGATATTTCCCTTGCGAAATAGATGCAAATGGAAATCCAACAAATACAAAGTATGATACTAACAGTTGGCTTGCTTGTGATGACATCATCCCTTTTTATGGAAATGCTGTGACCAACTCTGTGGTAAAGGAAACTGTATGTCAAGAAGAATTTTCTGATACGATTTTCTGAATATTTCCAAGACGCAACGTTGGGATTCTTGAAACGCAACGTTGCGTTTCCAATACTCCAACGTTGCGTTTCCAATACTCCAACGTTGCGTTTAATTTTATCTAACGTTAGACCTCCTCCAATTCCAACTCTTTGCCAATGACAAACAACAGATAGAGAGGCACGTTAACTAGTCCTTCCTCTTTGCGCTCATATGGCAGGAGACTGGTGCGTATTGAGAGGGTAGGGGCATATCGGTCGCGATAGGACTTTAGGCTCTTGGCATTCACGTTGCCTCCAGACTTGCACTCCATTGGAATCACACGAATACCGTCCGTAAGGAGGAAGTCAATCTCTGCGCGAGACAGGGATGTCCAGTAATAGTTAGCCTGTAGGCGGGGTATGGTCTGAAGCTGTTGGCAGACGTATTGTTCCGTCAGTGCTCCCTTGAATTCCTCGAAAATGCGGCTGCCGTCGAGAATCACCTTTGGCGACAGACCGCTAAGGCAGCGAAGAAGACCTACGTCGAGCAGGAAAACCTTGAATGACTTCAGGTCGGCATAGGCCTTTATCGGCACATCGGGTTTTGTCACGTTGTATGTTCTGACAATCTCCCCCGCATCACTTAGCCACATCAGTGCATCCTCATACTCGCGCGCCCTTGCGCCCTCGCGAACCAAGCCATAAACGAATTTCTTGTTTTCCTTGGCAAGTTGACTTGGAATGCTGTCCCATACATATCTAATCTTCTCTACAAGGTTCTTCGGCGCATGTTTGGAGAAGTCGTTCTGATAGGCGGCAATCAAATCCTTCTGTATTTTATCGACAGCGAAAAAGTCGTGGGTGTCAATCCATTTGTTCACTGCCGATGGCATTCCGCCCACTATGAGGTATTGCTTAAGCATTTGCGTCAGTTTATTGCTAAAGGCTGTCAGTTCGCGCTTGCCTCTCATTATGTAATCGACCAGCATCTCCTCGCCGCTTGCCATAAGAAATTCGCGGAACGAAAGAGGATAAAGATCCATGAAATCTACTTTGCCAACGGGGAATGAGGTGCCTTCGTGCAGCGCCACTCCAAGCAGCGAGCCTGCGCAGCAGATGGCATATTCAGGTGCCTCCTCTGCAAAATATTTGAGCGAGGTGAGCGCCCGTGGCACTTCCTGTACCTCATCCAATATAATCAGTGTTGTCTGTGGCTGTATGCGTTTGCCGCAATAAACTGAGAGTTGGTCGATTATGTCGCCAACGGCTATATCGCCCTCGAAAATACCTTGAAGTATGTCTTTCTGTTCGAGGTTCACATAACATACATTCTTGAAGCAAGTCCTGCCAAATTCCTTGAGCAGCCATGTCTTGCCTACTTGTCTTGCACCACGCAGGATAAGAGGCTTGCGGTCTTTCTTGTCACGCCAGCTTTTAAGTTGTTCCAATACTAGTCTTTTCATGCAATTTCCAATTTTTCTGCAAATATACTGATAATTATTGAGTTAACCACAGAAAATCACATTTTTGGCACGACTTTTAATATAATTTATCACATTTTCCGCACGACCTAAGGCTTGTTTTATCACATTTTCCGCACGAGCTGACTTGGAAATCGGGAATTATTCCATCGTTTTTGGGGCAAAATCGGGAATTATTCCGTTTCCATGCTCTCTGCCAGTGTGCGTGGAGCAAAAAAGAGGGGAAAAAATTTGCTGGTTAATGGAAGTTTTTATATCTTTGCAGCCGAATTCGTGGTATTGGCATGGATTCAATAATGTTTTAACAAATTAAATTCTAATTATGAAGAGTAAATTAATGATTTTAGCAATGGTGGCCTCATCGTCACTCTTCCTTAGCTCATGTTACTGCGACAAGATGGCTGTGGGAAACATCTCCCACGACGAGGAGCTTGTGCATGTAGCCAGTGAGCGCAACCACCATTTCATTGGCGGTTTGGTTGTAAAGCACGACAAGGTTGAAGACCATCTGCCTGGGGTTAATGACTATGTAGTGGAGCGCAAGGTGACATTTTGGGACGGATTCGTCACATGCATCACCTGCGGTATCTACAGCCCAAGCACAACAAAGTTTTATGTGCCGAAGAACAATCCCAACGTAGTGGTGGAGAAGCAGAAATTCCAGAGCAAGGCTTATCAGGGAACGCTGAAGAAGTAAGCCTAAGACTCGTCGCCACATCAGACGGCAGAAAAGGAAATAGCCTCGTTGCATCCATTGCGGCGAGGCATATTTTTTTGAAAAAAGTTGAGAAAAAGTTTGGTGGTTTGGGAATTTTTTCGTACCTTTGCATACAGAAAGATGAGACTTTTAGGAGTTGAGTCTTGCGAGATCTTTACTTTTTAGTTTTACCTTAATAATTTTTACATTTATGCTAAACTATCAGATTTATCAGAGCCAACTGAAGGACAGTCCTTCGTTCGGCAAGTATTATGCCCGCATCGTCAGTCAGGGAACGCTGCACATCCCTGAGTTGGCTGAGCACATGGCGAGTCACAACACTCCGCTCGCTCCCGGCTATCTCGAGGCAGTGCTGAAGGAGGCAGTGAAGTGCATCAAGGAACTGGCACTCGACGGCAAGAGAATTATTCTTGACGATTTGGCCTCTTTCGGACTCTCCGTGAAGCATAAGATGGGTGCTGCTACGGCAGACGAGTTCAGCGTTGCGAAAAATGTTGAGTCCGTAGTGCTTCAATCCATGGGAGTCGGCGAGTTCAGCAAGTCTATGTTGACGCAGTCGGCGAAGCTGAAAGAGAGCAACTCTTATGTCAGTCCTCGCACCGCCAGCAGCTCCACCGAGGAGGAGACTCCTGTTGACCCAAGTGGCGGCGGAAGCTCCGAGACGCCTGACGATGGTGGCGAAATGGGAGAGTAGGTCAAGCGCGCCTCGGCGCGCTTGAGATTAAAGAATTAAAGGATTAAAAAATTAAAGTTCGTTGCGGCTTATTTATATGGCTGCAACGAACTTTTTTAGTCTATCGGCGCGCTTGAGATTAAAGAACTAAAAATTAAAGTTCTTTTCCGCCGCCGATTTCCGCCGTTGGTAGGGACTTTACTTTATGTAAGTCCGTAGCCCGCAAGGGCTTTATGGGAAGCCCCCTCCAGCTCCCCCAAGGGGGAGAGCCACGTTGGCGTTTCCACTGTACGCAGCCATCACTCCCCCCAGGGGGAGACGGAGGGGGCTTCCAATAACGCCCGTTGGGCGTGCGGACTTACATAAAGTAAAGTCCCTACCAGCATCGGTATTCTCTACCCTCTTCCCTCTACCCTCTTCCCTCTTAATTTTTTAATTCTTAATTCTTAATTTTTAATTTTAAATGTTGTTTGTTTGGTGTCTATTTCTATCGTCATGCCGTCGTAGGCGAGTTGTACGTCTTGGGGTAGGCGGCGGTTTACTTCGGCGTGGAGTCCTATGTCGTGGCACGAGTGGATGAGGTAGGTCTGTGGCGCATCGGTGCTGCGGATGAAGCGAAGGGCTTCATCGACGAGCATGTGCGAGTGGTGGGGCTTGGTGAAGCGGAGGGCGTTTACCACCAAGAGGTTGCTGCCCATGGCGTAAGGTAGCTCGGAGGGGGCGATGGACTTCATGTCGGTGATGTAGGTGAGGCCCACCCCCGTCCCCTCCCTGGGGAGGGGTGATGTTGCGGTGATGCGGTAGGCGAGGATGGGGAGCTTGCCGTGCATCACGGTGAAGGGCATGATGTTGAGGTCGCCTATTTGGAATGGCTCGTGAGGGAGTATCTCGTGCAGGTTGATGGAGGGAACGCCAGGATATTTGTTTTCAGTGAAGCAGTAGGGCATGTTGTGGCGTATGTTGCGGGCAGAGATTTCGTCGGCATAGACTTCGATGTCGCCAAAATGGCAGTAGGGTCGAAGGTCGTCCATGCCGCCTACGTGGTCGTAGTGGTGGTGAGTGACGAGCAGGCCATCGATTTTGCGGAATGGCTGGGTAAGGATTTGCTCGCGAAAGTCAGGACCGCAGTCTATAAGCAGTCGGGTGGTGGCTGTCTCGACAAGTGCCGAGCAGCGTAGTCGCTTGTCGTGTGGGTCGTTGCTGCGGCAAACGCTGCATTGGCAGCCTATTACCGGTACGCCGCAGCTTGTGCCTGTGCCGAGGAAAGTCAGTTTCATAAAATATTCACTTCCGGATTAATATCGATTCCAAACTTCTGCTTTACGTCGTTGCAGATGGTGGTGCAGAGGGTTACCACCTCGTTGCCTGTGGCTCCGCCACGGTTGACGAGCACAAGGGCTTGCTTGGAGTGTACTCCGGCGCGGCCAAGGGTGCGGCCTTTCCATCCGCATTGGTCTATCATCCATCCGGCTGGAATCTTTACGTGGTCGGCATCGATGTCGTAGTGAGGCATGTTGGGGTAGAGGGTGGCAAGCTCGTCGTATTTCCCACGGCTTACGATGGGATTCATGAAGAAGCTGCCTGCATTGCCCTCCACCTCGGGGTCGGGCAGCTTCTCGCGGCGAATCTTTATTATCACGTCGCGTAGCTGCTGTGGGGTGGGGGAGACGATGCCCTCTTGGTGAAGCTCGGCGAGTATGTTGCCGTAGTCGAGCCGTGGGGTGAAGGTCTTGCTGAGGCGGTAGGTGACGTGGGTTATCACGAAGCGTCCTTTCCACTGGGTCTTGAACAGGCTTTGACGATAGCCATAGTGGCAGTCGGCATTGGTTAGCTCCACCATGTTGCCGCTTGCTATCTCCATTGCCTCCACCTTATATATAATATCCTGTGCCTCTGCTCCGTAGGCTCCGATATTCTGCACTGCCGAGGCACCCACCTCGCCGGGAATGAGCGAGAGGTTCTCTGTGCCGTGCCAGCCTTGGGCTACGCAGTGTGCCACGAAATGGTCCCACACCTCGCCGCTGCCTACTCTGACGATAACTTCGTCGGCTGTCTCTTGTGTCTTCTCAATGCCTTTTATGGCAGAGTGTAGCACCGTGCCGTCGAAGTCGCGTGTCAGTAGCAGGTTGCTTCCGCCGCCGAGCGTCATGAGCGGTTGGTCGGCAGAGGTAAGGCTGTGGCATAGTGTCCTCAGTTCCTCCACGGAGTCGAATTCGACGAATCGACGGCAGTGTGCCGTGATGCCGAAGGTGTTGTGCTTGAGAAGGTTATAGTGTCTAAAGTCTTTCATTTCTAATTTTGAGTTTTGAGTTTTGATTTTTGAGTTGTTCTCGCTTCGCTGCGATTTTAGAATTTTGAGTTTTGAGTTTTGATTTTTGAGTTTTGAATTGTTTCTCTACGAGCAATTTTCAA
>CAMAGM010000149.1 GCA_945833995.1 uncultured Prevotella sp. | reverse complement strand
AACGTTTGGAAAGTATTGAGCGTCCTAAAGCGTCAGCAGCTATAGCAGAAGCCCGCGACAAGGGCGACCTCAGTGAAAATTCCGAGTATGATGCAGCCAAGGAGGCACAGGCGCATCTTGAAGATAAGATAAACAAGCTAAAGCTCGCAATCAGCGAGGCGAAGATCATCGATGTCTCTCGCCTCAGCAACGACGTGGTGCAGATTCTCTCAAAGGTGGAGATGACAAATCTCGCTACAAAGGCGAAAATGAGCTACACCATCGTGAGCGAGAACGAGGCAAACCTGCGTGAGGGCAAGATTTCCATCAAGACCCCAATAGCACAGGGGCTGCTCGGCAAGAAGGTTGGCGACGAGGTGGAGATAAAGATTCCACGCGGAACCATCAAGCTGCGCATAGAGAACATCACTATTGTAGGATAAACGAAAAAAGAACAGCGTTATGGATATTTTCTCAAAGATTGCAGCTGGAGAGATTCCAAGCTACAAGTGCGCCGAGAGCGACAAGTTCTATGCTTTCCTCGACATCAACCCAGTGGCAAAGGGACACACTCTCGTCATACCACGCCGCGAGGTGGACTACATCTTCGACATGGACGACGACGAGCTGGCAGACTATCAGGTGTTTGCAAAGCGTGTGGCAGCAGCCTTGAAAAAGGCGTTCCCATGCCGCAAGGTGGCACAGGTAGTCCTCGGTCTTGAGGTTCCGCATGCCCACATCCATCTCATCCCCATGAACTCTGAGGCAGACGTCGATTTCAGAAAGGAAAAGCTCAAACTCACCGAAGAGGAGTTCCAGCAGATTGCCGAGGCAATAAGAAAGAATTTTTAGAAGGGAGAATTTTGGAAGGTAGAAGGTAGGGGGTAGAAGGTAGAGATTAGTTCTACCCGTGATTTGAGGTAGTTCAGTAATCTCTCCCTTCTACCCTCTCCCCTCTACCTTCTAAATACCCAATTCTTAATTCTTAATTTTTAATTCTTAATTTTCACACAAACTCTTCCCCGTATTTCAACTGTATCTCGTTGACATACTTTCTCATCAGTCCCGACGTGTCGCCCTTCTTGCATATCAGCAGCACGTTGTCGTGCTCAGCCACGATGAATCCCTCCAAACCATTTATCACCGCCAACTTGCCCTTTGGCAGCTTCACCACATTCTGCTTGCAGTTCTCCAATATAGCCATCGAGTCAATCACCACGTTGTCGTCGTTCCCGCGGCGCAGGCACTCGTAGATGGAATGCCATGTGCCGAGGTCTGCCCAGCCAAAATAGCATTTCATCACACACACGTTGTCCAAGCGTTCCAGCACTCCGTAGTCGATCGAGAGATTTGGGAAGGCAGGATAATACTCCTTGATGAATTTCAGCAGGTTGTCTATCGTCAGCTCGCTTGGTTGCAGCTTTTCCTTGATGAGCGACTCCACCTCGGTGTAGAGTTTCCCACAACATTCAATGAAATTCCTCACGTTGGAAAGAAACATACCGGTGTTCCAGTAAAACTCGCCACTGTCAACAAACACCTGCGCAAACTCACGCTCAGGCTTCTCAGTAAACGACCTCACCTCATAGACATCCTTCGTCGAAGTGGGCTCGCCAAGCTGTATGTAGCCATAGCCAGGCTCTGGCCTTGTAGGTTTCACGCCCATCGTCAGCACGATGTTGCGCTCCCTAACCAGTTCCAGCCCCTGGTTGACGCTGTCGTCGAAAGCCTGCTCGTTAAGCACGAACAAGTCAGATGGCGACACTATCACGCTTGCGTTGATGTTCCGTTTCCCAATCTTCAACATTCCCCAAGCCACGCTCGGTGCCGTGTTCCTGTTCACAGGCTCTATCACAAGGTTCTGCTCAACGAGTTCCGGAAGCTGTTCCTTCACGAGGTCGGCATATTCCATATTGGAGGTAACAAAAATGTTCTCCTTTGGCATTATTTTGGCAAATCTGTTGAAAGTCTCCTGAAGTTGGGTCCTCCCCAATCCGAAAAAATCCACAAACTGCTTCGGGTGATTGTCTCGGCTGCAGGGCCAAAGTCTGCGTCCTTTGCCTCCTGCAAGAATAATACAATAGTTATTTTCGTTCATATTCTATCCTTATTTAAGAGGTTATTACCAATTTCGCCTACTAAGTTACGCATAATTGTTGAATAATCGACAATATTTTTAATTTTTTTAGTGGAAAACTTTGTCAATTCACAAAATTATTGTAACTTTGCACCCGCAAAAGGCCCAGATGGCGGAATCGGTAGACGCGCTGGTCTCAAACACCAGTGGAGCAATCCGTGCCGGTTCGACCCCGGCTCTGGGTACTCAGAATATATCCCTCAGTCTTCTTTCATTAAGCAGATTGGGGGATTTTTCTTTGCCTTTGCGTCAACATTCCGTTTTTTAGCCTAAAAATCTGCTTTTCACCTTAAAATTTCGTTTCCCCTCTTGCTTATTTCCGATTAATTAGTATCTTTGCAACGTGTTTCCTAAAAAAAATGAAAGACAACCCGATTTCTTTCCTGAAAAAAAGGAAACGTATGTTTGATTAAAGCGCAACATATATATTAGGAGAAGAAGCAAAAAAATGCGTTTGCTGAAGTAAATGGCAACACGCACGATTGAACTGTGCGATGGCGGTTTGCAGTGCATGGCAGCGACAATGAACCTATTACCCATCAACTGAAATACTTGTCAACTCGTCAACTCGTCAACCAATAAAACACGTTTCATTCCGAAACTTTTGCGGCTGTAAAGCGTGCAGAGTGTAAGCAAATAGGGTAAAATGATTAAAATGTAATTAAATTGCAGATTTTAATGACATTTATTTTGTATTTTCTTGGTTTTTATTTGCAAAATGCTTAATTTTGCATCGGATTTAAGAACAAAGTGTCATCGAACAACGAAAATAATTGGACGACAGGACCTGAACAACAACAAAGCAAACACAAGGAGAACAAAAAATGGCAGTAAACATCAATGAATTAACAGACAGTCGAGACACTGTGAACAAGATGCTGGAGCGGTTTGGAGTGCGTTTCGGCGTTTACAAGAAGGGAGTGTTCAACGAACAGCTGTTCCCGTTCGACTCCGTGCCGCGAATAATTTCGAAGAGCGACTGGAGCTATCTTGAGCGCGGACTGAAGCAGAGGGTTGAGGCACTCAACATGTTTCTATGGGACATCTACCACGACAAGAAAATCATCAAGGACGGAGTGGTGCCTGAGGAATTCGTTTATTCCTCAAAGGGATATATGCCTGTGTGTGAGGGCATAAGCCCAGAGGGAAAGGTGTATTCGCACATTTCGGGAATCGACCTCGTCGAGGGCAAGGACAACCAGTGGTATGTGTTGGAGGACAACCTGAGGATTCCATCGGGTGCGAGCTATCCGATGATGGCGCGAAGGATAACGCGAAAGGTGTCGCCAAACACTTTCGCCACCAATGCCGTGGCAGACAACCGCGACTATGCCGACCTCTTGCGCGACATGATGGACGAGATGAACCATCACAGGGGCATTGCCGTAATACTTACCCCTGGACGCTACAACTCCGCTTTCTTTGAACATTCTTATTTCGCCGAGAAAACAGGAGCCACGCTTGCCTATCCAGGCGACCTTTTCGTGGAGGACGACAAGGTGTATTACGGTGGGATGTATAAGGAGAAAATACGCGTTGGCTGCATCTACCGCCGCATCAGCGACGAATATATGGACCCGATGACATTCGAGCCATCGTCGCTCCTCGGAGTGCCAAACATCATGCAGGCTTACCGTGCGGGCAACGTGGCGCTGATAAATGCCATTGGCAATGGCGTTGCCGACGACAAGGGCATCTACTATTTTGTGCCGAAGATGGTGAGATACTATCTTGGCGAGGACTCAATACTACAGAATGCGCCCACCTATCTGCCTTATTTCAAGGCCGACTACGACTACGTGATGGAGCATCTCGACTCGCTCGTGATAAAGGACGTGAGCGAGGCAGGAGGCTATGGCGTGGTGTTTGGGTCGGAGTTGTCGGCAGAAAAATTGGAGGAGCTGCGCCAGCTGATAGCGACCTATCCACGGCGATGGATTGCACAGGAGGTGGTGGATTTCAAGGACCTTGAGATTCTTGAGGGCGACCAACTCGTGTGGCGAAAGGCAGACCTACGCGCCTTTGTGGTCACGGGCAAGGAGCCGAAGGTGTGGAAAAGCGGCCTGACACGCTTCTCGCGCAATCCCGACTCGTTTGTGGTGAACTCGTCGCAAGGTGGCGGATTCAAGGATACGTGGGTGATGGAAGAGTGAAGAATGAGAAATTAAGAAGGTAGAGGGTAGAAGGTAGAGATTACTGAACTGCCTAAAAGCCGCGGGTAGAACTAATCTCTACCCTCTACCTTCTACCCTCTACCTTCAAAAAAATATATACTATGGTAAAAAGCGATATAATATCAGCCACTAAGGCAAACAGGCTTTACTGGCTTGGAAGATACGAGTGCAGGGTGTATGCCACGCTGCACCAGTTGAACAAATGTTTCGACGAGATGATTGATGGTGAGCCAGACGACTACACCTCGTTTTGGGAAAAACTCGACGCGTCGGGAATCTACAAGACCAACGACGAGTTCACCTACGGCATGCTCTACGACGAGAACAATCCTGGCTCGGTGCTGTCGGCACAGAAATTTGCCATGGACAATGCCATCATGCTGCGCGAGGACATAATGTCGGAGACACTGAGCTATCTCGAGATGAGCGTGGCACTGCTGCGCAAGTGCAAGAAAGAGGCAACGATGAACATCAGCCACCTGCAACCAATCATCGACTGGTCGCTGGCTTTCTGGGGCTCTGCCGAGCAGCGGCTGCAGAACCACAAGGCACTGAGCATAATGATGATAGGACGCAACGTGGAGAACCTCGACATGCTGCTGCGCTTCGGCTATCCGTTTCGCCGCATAGCGCTTGCCTACGACTCGCTGAAGCGCTACTGCCGCGACTTGCGTGGCTCGCTCGACGACAACATCAGCAGTCAGCTCGACACGCTCGTTACAGCCGACAAGTTTGACCTCTCCAACGAGGACTACAAGACGCGGCTGATAAAATATGTCAACCAGCTTGTTAGGGTGTGATGAAACGCTATCTCTACAACTATCAGACAGTGGTCACGTTCAGCCAACCCATAGCCAACCACTATCTGCTGCTGCGATGCCAGCCCATGTCGGGCACATATATGCGTATTGACGAGGAGCACCTCATCGTGTCGCCAGGCTATAGGGTGTGCCGCGGCATCGACGCTTTCGGCAACCGCCTCGTCTATGGCGGACAGCGTGAGGAGCACACCACACTCGCCTACGTCAGTACAGGCATCGTGGAGATGTCGCAGTATGTGTCGCGCACCGACCGTGGCATCTCGCCGATGTATCTTACGGACACACCGTTGACGATGCTCGACCTTGGGCAAGCCGCCGCATGGCTTGAGACCAGCCGGGGACTGTTCCCGAGCAAGGACACAGGACAGGCAGAGAAGGCAATGGCGATATGCCACCATGTGTATGGGATTATGTCCTACATGCCACTGACCACGACAGTGGATACTCCCGCCAAAGAGATATTCAATGTCCGCCGAGGCGTGTGTCAGGACTATGCCCATCTGATGATAGCCCTTTGCCGCCTCTGCTCCATTCCCGCACGCTATGTCTGCGGATTTGTGGAGGGCACGGGCGAGACCCACGCATGGGTTGAGATACACGATGGCTACAGTTGGCTTGGGTTTGACCCTACCAACGACCGCCGCATCACTTACGGATATGTGAAGCTCGCCCACGGGCGCGATGCCTCCGACTGCCCAGTGAACCGTGGCGTTTATCTTGGCAATGCCACGCAGCAGAACATCGTGGGCGTGACATTGGTGGAGTTGTAAATAAGAAATATTTTTATGATTCAGACAGTAACATCAACAGAACTGCCGATAGACGAAAGGCTATCAATACGGAAAAACATAATAAAGGGAAGTCAGGGCGACATGCGCCTCTGCATCGTCACAGGCACACATGGCGACGAGCTTGAGGGACAGATGGTGTGCTACGAGATGGCACGCCGACTGAACGGGAGCATCGGCTCGCTCGACGGACAGGTGGA
>CAMAGM010000148.1 GCA_945833995.1 uncultured Prevotella sp. | reverse complement strand
AAAGTTAGGCAACCGAATAGAATAAAACATTGTCTTACCATAATTATCCTGAATATTGTGTCAATATTGATGAGTGCAAAAGTATGGAATTTTTTGCAAACAATACAATATTCAAGTTCTTTTTATCTCGACAGTGCCTATTTCTTGATTTGTGCGAAGAAAACATGCCACTCTATTATTTCAGCATATCCAAAAGCCTTTATGATGGACTTTTGTGCCCTACTCCCTAATATTAGGCAACTTAACTATCTTCTTGTCTGAATGTAGGCATCCGAATATGCCGCAACCACCGTTGATGTTGCTGAAAGTCCAACGTTACGTTTTCGGAAGCGCTGTGAGATATGAGCTTCTGGATAAATCTCGCTAAATAATTTATTTCTTGGCTAAATCTCAGCTTATTCATAACTTTGCGCCAAACAATAACAGACATCATTTCACTGTTCAAGAAGGCTGACAATTACATAACGGTTATCAATGCACTTAGCACAGTAGGCAAAGGCATGACCAGAAGTGACATCATTGAGAAAACCAAATTGACAAACAATGGCAACCTGACTACACTGCTCAAAGAACTGGAACAATGCGAGTTCATACGTTCTTTCGTGCCATTTAGGAAAGAGAAGAAGGACACGCTCTATCAACTGGTTGACCAATTCTCACTGTTTCATTTTCACTTTATCAAGGGGCAAGGCTTTTTCACCAAGGATTATTGGATGAAAAAGATAGGCACAGCTTCATACAACGCTTGGAGTGGCTATGCCTTCGAAACCGTATGCCTGCATCATATTGACCAGATAGTGGAGGGATTAGGCATCAGCGGCACTATCAACCGCCCGTGTTCATGGGCTTACCGCCCGTCAAAAGCAGTAAAAGAGAATGACGACGTTGACGACAACTTGAAGGTGGGTGGACAGATAGACCTCCTCATCGACCGTAGCGACAAGACAATAACCGTCTGCGAGATGAAGTATTCAGATGGGGAGTATGAGATAGACAAAGCATACGACAAGCATGTGCAAGACCGCCTGCGTCTTTTCAAGGATGTGGAGAAGACGACCAAAACGCTGCAAGTGGCATACGTCACCCCTCATGGACTTTATAACAACCAATATGCACGCAAGGTGAAGAAGCAAATAACGGCCGAGCACCTGTTCAGGCAAGTTTAAATTCTGGTTAAAGAGAAATAACGACTGCTCGTCATTCATACCTATTCTTAGCTTTCTATACCAGAATGAAAGAAATATTGGGAGAAACGCTCGATGAATCGGGGATTTTTCATATATTTGCACACAAATTATCAACTCACACCAAATTATTATGAAGAGATTTCCCACTTGCATGCTGCTCGACTACATCGGGTTTGGATTAGCGACAATGGCGATTTTGCTACTGTCGAAACCGTTCAACGTGGAAAGCAGTTTGCTTAGAAACAGCATCTTGCAACAGTCTGTGGAAGACGGACTGGTCACTATGCTCGCCTATTGGTTGGCTGAGGTCTTTGTGGCTTATGTCATCAGATTAAAATGTGATTATTCGCGACCTTGGCTTTATCAAGTCAAGCGAATGACGGCATTGTTCTGCATTGCCATACCACTCAACGCGCTCATGACAGCGTACTACTTTAACACTGCCAACTATGGCTTCTACTGTTACGAATATCCTTGGCTGGATCACGATGAAAACGGCTATTTTTACACTACACGATGGATGGTGATGATGCTAAACCACAAACTATTCTTCGGTATCATCTTCGCATCCTATTGGCTGGTAATAACGTGGGTGAGAATGCAAAAGCACGTAATAGGAGAGCTCCGACAGATCAACGATATGCTGAGTGCAAACCAAAGACAGCAGAAGCCAAAGACTGACATGCCTGATAATATGGTCGTGGCATTGCCTAATGGCGGAGGCGAAACATTCCGCGTGTTACCAAGCGAGATAATATACATCGAGTCAGTTGCCAACTATATCATCGTCGCCCACTACCAAAACAACGAGCCACGCCAAACAAGACTACGTGGTGCACTGCACATAGTGGAGGAAATGCTTCAAGGATATGATTTCATAGTTCATGTCCACCGTGCCTTCCTTGCAAATATTAATTATGTAACGGAAGTGACGGGCAACAGCAACGGCTATCGCATCCGTATGCTTGGCATCGACACACTTCTGCCAGTATCACGCGCCAACATCGAGACTTTCAAGAGAGCGATGGAAACGATGAAAAACTAAAATAATGAGAAGTTATAAATTGTAAATTCTAAATTAAAAAATATGCTCAAACACATATTATTCCTCTTCTTCGTAATATTGCTTCTGGTGATATGTGCTCTTGGAGTAAAAACACACTATCAGGTGGTAAACGGATATTGGACGGGGACAGTAAATACCGAAGACACTATCTTTCATGTGTCGTTCAATCTTTCTGGTGACGGTTGTGAATTTGACTGTCACGAACTTCATATATACAACATGCCGACTGAGGTGCTTTATCGCAACAATGACGCAATATGTATTGAAATTCCTTCAATCAATGCCCAGGCAAGACTCTCCATCATCCAAAAGAACGGTATGCTTCGGGGCTTGTTCAGACTTAACGGAAAGTCTTACCCCGTTGCGGTAGGACTGAACGACATCAAGACCCGCCGACGGCCTTAAACCAATAAAATAGTTATATTCATTGCTGGCCTTTTAGACATATATCCCATACCTTCTCCATTTATACCACACACTTGCATACACACTGAAAAATACATACCTTTGCAACGACAATTTTCAAGTTTAACCCTAAAAAGAATCAGACAATGAATTTACTGAACAAGATTTTGATTGTGCTACTGCTTGCCTTGATGAAGATTTTGATCCTAATCCTAACAAGCCTCATCACTGTGGTGGCAAGCGCACAGGAGACAAAAGGCAAAAAGCCAAAGGAACTGACTATCTACGTCAGGGTAAAGGACCACATTACACATCTCGACATCGACTCCACCGTCACTGCCCGCCTCCTATCGGGCAGTGACAGCTCATTCATCAGCACCATGAACGTGATCAGGCAGCAATACGAGGGCAAGACATACTGCTTCGCACAGGCAAAGATACAACAGACAGGAAAATACCTCTTGCACTTCGAGGCACATGGCTATGAACCAAAATACGTAGCGGTTGACATTCCGAAGATGTATAGGAACGAGGTGATGAAGGAACTGAAACCAGCTTACCTGCACAGGACAAGGAAGAAACTCGAGATGACGCTCGACGAAGTTGTCGTGACTGCCACAAAACTGAAGTTCTATATGGACGGCGACACCTTGGTTTATAACGCCGACGCATTCAATCTCACCGAAGGCTCGATGATAAGCACCCTGATAAAGAAACTCCCCGGAGTGGAGATGAAGAAAGGGGGCGAGATATTCGTCAACGGACAGAAGGTGCAGGCAATGCTGCTCAACGGCAAGGACTTCTTCGACTCCGACCGTGAGCTCATGCTCGAGAACATGCCGGCATATATGGTGAGGAAAATAAAGTCGTTTGAGCGAACTCCCATAGCGGCTGTCGGCACAAACCACGAAAAGGCAACCGAGAAGGAACTCGTGATGGACATACAGCTCAAACGCGACTACCACTCCGGCTGGATAGCATCAGCCAACGCAGGCGGCGGAACGTCGATATACGAGAACGAAGAAGACAAGCGCGACGACAAGTTCGTCGGAAGGCTATTCGGACTCAGATACTCCGACAAGTCGCGACTGATGTTCTATGCCAATGCCAACAACCTCAACGACGACCACACGCCAGGGGCAAGCGGAGAATGGTCGCCACTGAAACAGACAGAGGGAATGAGCAAACTGTATAAAGCCGGAATGGACTACAACTACGGCAGCATCGACCGCACACGCTACTACGGCTCCCTACACACCACATACCAAGAGAAAGACGAGGGCAACAACTCCTCCACCGAGAACTACCTAAACGGAGGCAACACCTTCACACGCTCGCTCTACTCCAAGCGCAGCTACGACTTCAACATCTACTCCAACCACAATTTCTCCCTAAGGAAACAGTCGTCGGAAAAGTGGTACAAGATATTCTATCTGCAGTTCACACCCGAGCTGTATTACCTGAAATACAACAACACCACACGCAATGCAAGCGCCACGTTCACCGAAAACGTCGCCTCGCAATGGGGAAAGGCATGGATGGATAGCATCGCTTCGCCCTATGCGGGACAACTGCTCAAGGAATATGCGCTAAACAGATATGTCTCCACAAGACGTGGCGAGGGACACTGGCTCGACACCAAGGGCAACTTCTCGTTAAGCATATCTCCCGCACACAACGACTTCCTCGGATTCGGCCTATCGGGCAAATACCAAATAAAGGACAATGCCGACGAGGCTTTCGAGCATTATCGTCTCGACTATCCGCGCTCAGAGGACATCCCCACAGACTTCCGCAACCGCTATAGCCCCACGTCAGGACAGTCGCAGCATCTAACTCTCTCCCCACAATTGGGCTTCACACTGACAAAGAGCACCAAGACCATCCACCTCGTTTCACCTATCTATAATTTTGAATACTCACACCAAAAGTCAAACCAGCCACTGTATCTGCTTAACAAACTCGACGGCTGGAACAACCAACCCTTGGGCACACTACCATCGGAAAACGAACTACTCTCGGTGATTGACAGGACAAACAGCAACTGGAGCGACCACAGCCGAACCACCCACAGCGCAGGCATCAGCTACCGACTTGTAAAGTCGGGAAAGGAGAAGGACAACACGTTCCTGATCGTCTCACTCATAGCACCATTCACCCACGAGCGGCTGAACTACACGCAGACAACAGACACCACGGTGAGCAGGAACACAAGATTCCTCTACCCTTCCCTCGCCCTCATCCACGACAACCCAAAGCGAGCAAGGAGAGTTGAGGCGCAATACTCTCTCAAGACTTCTGCTCCCGACATAACAAACCTCGTGAACGTGACAAACACCTCAAACCCACTGTACATAACACATGGTAACCCCAACCTCGACAACACGAGAACCCACAACTTGTCAGGAAGCTACAAGGACAAATATGGAAGAAGCACACTCTTCAACACTGCCCTCAACCTCCTATTCCGCGAGAATGCAGTGGCATGGGGATATATCTACGACAAGAACACAGGCAAAAAAGATGTCATGCCCGAGAATGTCAACGGCAACTGGAACGGCAGTGTATCAGCCGGCATAGACTTCCCACTATGCAAGAGCGAGAAATGGCGCATGAAGCACAATGCGGCATACGCTATAGAACACTCCGTGGACCTCAACGCCACCGACGACGGTTCGTCAGCCATCGTCAAGGCAACACGTTCTGTGGTAGATTCACGCTATCTGAAAAACGACATTGGCATGACTTTCCGTCCGTCATCGGCGTATGAGTTCGGGGCAAACGCAAGTATAGTATATCAACATTCCACATCGCCACGCATTGACTTCACCACCATCAACGCCTGCGACTTCAACTATGGCATGACGGCACAAGTGGAACTGCCGCTCAACATGCAGCTCTCCACCGACCTCACCATGTATTCCCGCCGTGGCTACATAGACGAGTCGATGAACACCAACGAACTCGTGTGGAACGCCCGCCTGACAAAGCGTATGATGAAAGGCAAGCTCCTTCTCCAGTTCGATGCTCTCGACCTCCTTGGCAATCTCTCCAACGTGCGCCGCACCATCAATGCCCAAGGCAAGACAGAGACATTCTACAACGTCATCCCCTCATACTGCCTACTGCATCTCACGTGGAGGATAAAATAAATAATGTAAATGTTATCCTGAAACAATCTTTTTACCTAAACTAAATACTTATACCCAAACCTAAACAAATGAATTTAAGACACCTGTTTTTTACCAAAGATTAGCAAATCACTATTCGCTATTAAATCAATTCTAAATTACAAAAAATTCATATACTGTACTTGTACCTTCTGCATCAGAGAACAACGGCAAACCTATTTTCATCAGATAGTCACCCGAATATCTCCTTGACTCGGTTTTGTCACCGGGCTTCAGGTTTATCTCCATTACCTCGTAAGTGGCGGCTGGATCAAGACCGCGAAGACATACATTGGCAGAATGCTCCTTGTAGCGAGGATGAAGATTATATGCGAACACCACAGCATGACGCTTGTCCT
>CAMAGM010000147.1 GCA_945833995.1 uncultured Prevotella sp. | reverse complement strand
AGGAGGCTTATCAGAAAATCACAAGCGGCAAATACGCCGACAACAAGCGTCTGCTTTTAGTGCCCAATGCCACCCACTGCGACCTTTACGACGGCGGCGAGGGCAACTATATCCCATGGCAAGAAATCACGACATTCCTCAACAATCATCTGAAATAATCAAGTTCAAAAAAAAATCTATGAAAGTAAGAATTCTTATGCTATTGACAACAATATTATCTGCCACAGCCATGAATGCCAAGACTCTGATAGTGTATTACAGTTACACGAACAATGTGCATACCATCGTCAGCGACCTCTGCACGCAGATTGATGCCGACGTGATTCGCATAGAACCAGCAGAAAAGGGCATCGACTATGCCGCCAACAACTATGCCGCAGGCAGTGCGTTGATATCAGCCATACGCAACAATCCCGACGATTTGGCTTCTTATCCAGCCATCAACCCTGTGGAAATGCAACTGGATACCTACGACATGGTGATTGTGGCAGCCCCGCTTTGGTGGAGCAACATGGCCGCTCCGTTGCAGACATTCCTATTCCAACATGGCAAGGACATGGCAGGAAAGAAGATCGCTATGATTGTGTCGAGTGCCAGTAGCGGCATAAGCAGTGTGGTTGCGGATGCCAAACGTCTGATACCCGATGGTAACTTCATTGAGCCGAATCTTTGGATTCGTTCGTCACAAGTGTCCAACAGCCACAGCATGATAGAAACGTGGTTGAATGACATCAACTATACAGGCATAACCTCCTCCATCTCTGTCCCAGACAGGGATGGAGAGAAGGAAGAGGTTGCCATATACAATGCAAGTGGTCAAAAAACTGCTGATGGTCATGACATGACTGGCATCTGCATAACAAAATACAAGAAAGCAGGAAAGATGTATTCAAAGAAAAAAATGATGTGAGGTTATCTCCTTCTAACTTCATAAGTTGAGTATAAGCAAAACTTGAATAAAAATATATGTTTATGAGTAAAAGAGTATTGGTAATAACGACAAGCCTGAGACCGAGGAGCAACTCTGAGGCATTGGCAGACGAATTTATGCGTGGCGCAATGGAAAGCGGTCACGAAGTGGAAAAAATATCTTTGCGAGATAAGAACATTCAGTTCTGCCGCGGTTGCCTTGCCTGTCAGCATACGAGGAAATGTGTCATCAAGGACGATATGTCTTCCATCATCGGACGTATGCATGACGCAGACATCATCGCTTTTGCCACTCCGATTTATTATTACGAGATGTGCGGACAAATGAAAACGCTGTTCGACCGTGCCAATCCGCTCTACGGCTCCGACTACTGTTTCCGCGACATCTACCTGTTTACCGCTGCAGCTGAGGACGAGGAGGAGGTGCCACAGAGGGCTGTTGGCGGACTGGAAGGTTGGATAGCCTGCTTCCCGAAAGCCCGGTTGAGTGGCTCTGTATTTGCAGGAGGGGTGACAGGCATGGGGGAGATTGTCGGACATAAGGCGTTAGCGCAGGCATACGAAATGGGTAAGAATGTATAGACGGAAAAGATGAGAAAAAGAATTTTAACATTAGCAACTATGGCATTGACACTCACAATGACTGTTGCTGCACAGGAAGCGCAGAACGAGGTTCCTCAACAATCATCTGAAATGATTAGTGATGACGAATAAAATGGGGTAAACAATAAATGAAAAAACATAATGACATGATGAAGTTTATAAAAATCACATTATTGGCGGTGCTTACAGTCTTTTGTACATCGACATGTTCACAAAGTAAACCAAGAAGCAACATGGAAAAGAAAAAAGTTTTAGTAGTGTTTTTCTCTGCAACGGGAAACACCAAGCAGACAGCTCAAAAATTGGCAAGGATTGTAGGGGCAGACCTCTGCGAGATTGTTCCGGCACAACCTTATACCAGTGCCGACCTCGACTGGAACGACAAGCGTTCTCGCAGTTCTGTAGAGATGGCAAAACCACAAGCTCGTCCCGACATCAAGCCAATAGGCCTTGACCTCAAAAGCTATGACTGCATCTTTCTCGGCTATCCCATTTGGTGGAACCTTGCCCCAAGGACTGTCAACACGTTCATCGAAAGCAACGGCTTGACAGGCAAGACTATCGTTCCGTTTGCCACATCTGGTGGCAGCTCTATCACAAACAGTGTGGCAGCATTGAAGAAAACTTACCCCACGCTGAAGTGGAAAGAAGGCCGTCTGTTAAACCATGCAGATGAGAAAAGCATAAATGAACTTGTGTCACTATGGACTCACTGAAGAAGAAGTTCTGTATTTGTCTCCCGAAAACTCGACGGAAATGATGACTGATAAAGATTTTCACGAATATGTAAAGCTGCGCAAGGCGTTAGCTTCAGATGACATATGTGCCTACATGAACGAGATGGCAGGCAGGGCAAGACGGCTGACTTTCCAACTGAACAGTACATATCACGAACCTGAGGAAGTGCGTAAAATCCTTTCCTCGATATTTGGCTACGATGTGCCCGCCACACTTCGGGTATTTCCTCCTTTCTATACCGACTACGGCAGAAACATCCATTTGGGTGAAAATGTGTTCATCAACGCCTGCTGCCATTTTCAGGACCACGGAGGCATCTATATCGGTGACGGTTGTCAGATAGGCCACAATGTGGTTCTTGCCACGCTCAACCATTATTCAAGCCCTGAGCTAAGACAATACACATATCCTGCTTCCATCACCTTGGGGCGCAACGTGTGGGTGGGTTCCAACTCTACGATATTGCAAGGCGTCACGATAGGCGACAACGCCATCATTGCAGCTGGGGCTGTGGTGAACAAAGATGTGGCGGAGAACACCATCGTAGGTGGCGTTCCTGCCAAGTTTATAAAGAGAATAGACAAGTAATAAACAGATAATCATGTTAGGTAATTTCACATTTCACAATCCCACGAAAGTCTATTTCGGTGAGGAAGCATTAAGTAATCTGAGTAAGGAGCTGGAGCATTATGGCAAGAAGGTGATGCTGGTGTATGGAGGCGGCTCCATCAAACGCAACGGTATTTACGATGCCGTGAAGGAAGAACTGCGGAAGGCAGGCAAGGAGGTGGTTGAACTGGGCGGTGTGATGCCCAACCCTACTATCGACAAGGTACGCGAGGGAATGCAAATGGCGAAGGAAGAGGCTGTCAGCCTCATCCTTGCCGTTGGTGGAGGTTCTACCATCGACTTTTGCAAGGCGGTGGCTGGATCAGCCTATCTGAATGATGACCCTTGGGAGTATTATTTCAACAACTGGGGCGAGATGACCTGCCACTGGATTCCTGTGGGTTACGTGCTCACCATGGCAGGTACAGGTTCGGAGATGGACAGTTGTTCCGTCATCTCCAACCACCACGAGAACAGCAAGAAGTTCTATTATTTCCGCAACCCCGACTTCTCCATCCTCAATCCCACATACACCTTCAGCATGCCGCAATATCAGACGGTGGCGGGCATCTACGACATCATGTCGCACATCCTCGAACAGTATCTCTCGGGCAACGATAACAACACCTCCGACTACATTGCCGAGGGACTGATGCGCTCGCTCATCGTCAGCTCACGCCAGGTGCTCGCCAATCCAGAAGACTACGAGGCACGCAGCAACATCATGTGGACAGCCACATGGGCATTGAATGGGCTGATAGCCTGCGGCAAGCCTACCGACTGGATGGTTCACATGTTAGGGCAAGCCGTGGCTGCCTATACCGATGCCACCCACGGACACACGCTCTCAGCCGTCAGCGGAGCTTACTACCGCCTGCTCATCAGCCGATCGAAGGATGCCGAGAATAAGTTCTGCCGCTTGGCGGAGAATATATGGGGAGTATCTCCTGATGGGAAGAACGAGAAGGATGTAGCCATTGAGGGATTGACTCGTATGGAACAGTGGATGCGTGAGTTGGGACTTGCCATGAACATCACCGACTGCGGTGCCAACGAGACGATGCTCGAAGGAATGGCAGACGCTTGTCCTATTAATGAAGGTGGTTATGTGGTGCTCACGCGTAAGGATGTCATTGACATATTGCGCAAGAGCCTGGAATGTCTGAAATAAAAAACTTCCTGTCATGAAATTATTATTATCAGCAATACTGTTTCTATCCCTCTTCCTGTCGTGCAGCTCACGGCAGGAGGGGGAGATGCAGAAACAAAACAGAACTGAAATGGAAAAGAAGAACATTGGAAACGTGCTGGCACTCTATCCTAAACCAATGACGGTGGTGGGTGCAGAAGTGAAAGGCAAGGTAAACTGGCTCGTTGTGGGGCATACTGGCATCATCGGACACGACCGTGTGCTGGTGAGCATGAACAAAAGCCACTATACCAACCAAGGCATACGCAAAACCAAGAAACTGTCCATCAACCTCGTGAGCCGGGAAATGCTTCCCCAAGCCGATTATGTGGGTAGCGTCACTGGGGCGGAGGTTGACAAGTCTGGAGCATTTGAATACCACTGGGGCGAGAACGGCACCCCTGTGATAGATGCCTCTCCACTGACAATGGAATGTAATGTTGAGGATATCTATGAGACGGAAGGATTCGACAACTTTATCTGTTCCATTGCAAACACCTACGCTGCCCCTGATGTGCTCGACAGCGAGGGCAAGCTCGACTACACACGGCTGAAACCCGTATTGTTTGAATTCCCCACCTATTCTTATCTTGCCACCGGCGAGGTGATAGGCAAGTGTCTTAACCTTGACAAACAGCCAGGAATGTGCGCCAAGCAAGCGATGGCTTCCGATGGTATCGTGAGGCTGTCGAAGATTGAAGTTTATCCGCAATACCTCGACGAGTATTTGAAGTATGCCGTGGAGGTAGGTGAAATATCTCTCCGCACAGAACCTGGAGTGCTCTCCATGTATGCCGTGCAGGACAAGGAGGATCCACGCCTCGTCACCATCCTTGAGACATACGCTTCGAAGGATGCATATGAGAAGCACATTGCTTCAAAGCACTTCCAAAAATACAAGCAGGGCACGCTACACATGGTCAAGTCGCTGCAACTCTGCGACCAGACACCACTGAATCCCGCGAGCAAGATAAACAATTTCATCGAGTAAATACAATGAGAAGAAAAATTATATTCACATTATTAACAATAATAACCATCAATGTCATGGCACAGAAAAAGATAGTACAGACGGCAGGCCGCACACAACTTGGCGAGTTTGCTCCCGAATTTGCCCATCTTAACGACGACATTCTCTTTGGCGAAGTATGGAGTCGCAACGACCTCCTCAGCTTGCGCGACCGTAGTCTCGTCACCCTGACATCACTTATCAGTCAGGGAATGACCGACTCTTCGCTAACCTTCCACCTGCAGGAGGCCAAAAAGAACGGTATCACACGAACAGAGATTTCTGAAATCATCACCCACATCGCCTTCTATGCCGGATGGCCCAAGGCATGGGCAGCCTTCCGTCTTGCAAAGGAAGTATGGACGAAGGCATCTAATACAGATGATGCCAAGGCACGTTTCCTGCAAGAGATGATTTTCCCCATCGGCGAACCTAACACTGCCTATGCCCAGTATTTCAAGGGCGACAGCCATCTTGCACCCATTGCTCCCAAAAACCTTTCGGCTGATGAAAAGACTATTCAAGGCTACAGCAATGTGACCTTTGAGCCTGGTTGCCGCAACAACTGGCACATCCATCACGGTGCCCACCAAATCCTCATCTGCGTCAGCGGCAAGGGATGGTATCAGGAATGGGGCAAGCCCGCCATACCGCTTCAAGCTGGCGACATCATCGACATCCCCGAAGACGTAAAGCACTGGCACGGAGCGCAAGCCGACTCATGGTTCCAACACTTGGCTACACATGCAAAGACAAGCGGAGAAGAGCGTAACGAATGGTTGGAGCCAGTGAGCGACGAGGAGTATTTCAAATTAAAATAGGCATAATGAAATGGCATTACTGAGATGTTACAATCCTGTAAAATCAACATTCTTTCAACAATAAATCAGTTGGAAGAATGTTTTTTATTATATACATTATAAATGGAGATAGCCTATTGGCTCTACCCCACTCTCTCCAAAGCATTGCTTCCCAAGCATTCCAAACAAAGTCTCCACCTGTCGCCATACGTATCGTCGGAAGAAAAAGGTTTGGCAGTGAACTTCGTCTTATAATCGCCTCATAATGTAAACCGTCGTTTATATAAACCGTCATTTATATTTCTGCGGCAAAGGTACAAATAATTATTGTTTTCTCCAAATGATTTAATGATTATGCAAGCATTTGGTCAAATTATTATCTTTAATTAACCATTTACATTTTTCGCATATCTTTGCAACTTATTACAATGTTGTTACGT
>CAMAGM010000146.1 GCA_945833995.1 uncultured Prevotella sp. | reverse complement strand
CGAGGTCCTCCTGTGCCTGCTTCAGCGAGATGCTCTGATAGAGTGTCAGCGCCTTCTTGCGTGTCTCTATGGCGTTGGGGAACACCTTGCGCAGCGAGTCTATCTTTGCCAGCGCACGGTCGTAGTCGCCGTCGCTAAACAGTTGCCCTGCTTCCTCCAAAAGTGCTTCTGCCTGTTGCCGCGGGCCGTTGCCGTCGCACGATGCAAGGCACAGTGCCGCTGCAAGGGCAATGATTGCTGTTGTGTTTCTTCTTTTCATTGGCGTTTTATATTTTTATCTTGTTGAACTGCCATGTAAGGGCATCGAAGGTGAGGATGCTGTCTGTAAGCAGCTCGCCCACACCTGTCAGCCATTTTATCACCTCGGTTGCCTGTATTGTGCCTATTACGCCGACAACGGTGCCGAGTACACCCACTTCCGATGCCGTAGGCACATGGGCTGACGTTGGTTCATCGCCGAAGATGGCGCGGAAGTCAGCAGTTCCTGGCACATGAGTAAAGACGTTGCCCTCGTAGCGCAGCACTCCGCCGTGTATGAAAGGCTTTCCCGCCTCCACGCAAGCGTCGTTTATCGTGTATTTAGACTTGTAGCTGTCCGTGGCATCCACCACTATGTCGTATTCCTTGGCTAAGCGCACCAGGGTTGGCTTGTCGAGAAACTCGCCTATCTCCACCACGTCAACGTCGGGATTGATGTCGCGCATCTTTCTTGCCGCCGACTCCACCTTCGTCCTGCCCACGTCTGCTGTGGAGTGTATCACCTGTCGCTGCAGGTTTGTCACATCCACGGTGTCGCCGTCGGCAATTCCAATCGTGCCTACTCCAGCGGCGGCGAGGTAGAGGGCAACGGGAGAACCCAAGCCTCCCGCGCCAACTATCAGCACTTTTCCCTGTGCTATTCTCGCTTGCCCTTCCTGCCCAATTCCGTCGAGCAGCAAATGGCGGCTATATCTTCCAGTTACGTCGAACATATCTCTCTCCTCTCTCCTCACTCCTCATTTCTCACTTCTCATTTCTTAACGTAGTTCATCATCACCTGTTCATAATCCACCTTGCCGTTCTTGTGGCAAGTCACCCTGACGAGATATTTTCCTGGGTTGGGGCTGTTGCGCTCTCCCATTGAGTCGAGGGTAAGGTAATGTACGTTGCTGAACATGCGGTCGTCCCATTTGTGGACGTGTCCCATAAAGACGAATGTGCAGTTCCATCTCTCAAACTTGTTCAGCATATAATAGAGTTCCTCGCGAGGGTAGGTTGAGGCGAACTGTGTGGTGCTTGGACGGAAGAAGTTGGTGTGGGTGAAAACAAACACGTTGCGCGTCTTCTTGTCTGGGTCAGCCACACCTTCCTCTATCAGCTCAATCTGTTTGCGCCCGAATGTGCCGTTGGCAGAGTCGAGGAAGATAAAGTGGTCAACAGTCCCGTCTTCAGACACCTGTATGTCAAAGTCGTAGAACGACGACTTGAAGATGGTTGAGAAAAGTGCCCAGCCGTTGTGCGTTATGTCGTGGTTGCCGACTACTGGGAAGAAAGGAAATACGATATCGTCATATTTCTCAGAGTAGTCCTGTTCATATTTCGACACCCAAACATCGTCGTCCTCAGGGCTTTGTGTGAAGTATTCCATGACAAACTTCTTCTTTGCCTTGTCCACGCATTTCTTTGTGTTGATGTAATATTCTGCCTTGGTGTCGGCAAGGTCGCCGAGATGGGCATAGAACATATCGCCATGTTCTATGCCTATGTCGAACATTTCCTCCAGTCTGCCTGTGTCGTCGGCAATATGACTGTCGGCACCCACAATGAACGAGTAGGACTCTTCTTGACTTGCGTCTCCCTCCACACCGTATATAAGTCCGTCCTGAACATATTTGTACGACATCTCCACACGGTCGTCAACGCCTGTGCCTCCAACGAGAATGCCCGTGGCACTAACCTTGTCGCAGCTTGTCAGGCTGCCAGCTGCCACCACTGCGGTGAAAACAGCCAATACCGTCTTTGCAAATATCTTTACCATATTTTTCTAAATCCTATTTTGATGGTCGTTTCATATTTTGAAGCCAACTGGCTCATACTTCCCGCAGGACGTACGTTGAGTTCTCCGAAGATGTTGTTGTTCTTCTTTATGCCAGCGTAGAAGCGGAGTCCCCAGTTGATGTTCCAGTTCTCGTAGTAGAACTCATCGTAGTTGCGGAAGAATATGCCGATGTTCCATGAGTTCCATCGGGGACGTATGTTCACGCCCGTGCCGAAGGTCAGCGTCAGCGGTTCTGTGTAGGAACTTCCCAGCAATCCGTAGTTGATAACCGATTCGCCTACTGTGAGGTCGAAATATGGAGTTTCCCATGTGGCTGACAGATTGGCGGCAAGCTCATTGGTACGGTATTCGAAGTATCTGTTGTACATCACTTTCGGCGACACATAGAAATCGTGGTAGCCTACAGAGAAATGGTAAGCACCCTTGGCATAGACGCTTAGCTGCTGCTTTCCCGTCTGATAGCCCGTGGCTCCCTCCACCGACCATTTGTTGTCGAAATGGTATTTGTAGTGGGCATTGAAGGCAGCGAAGAAGCCCGTGATGATGTTGTCGCCTGCCTGAAGGTAACCGCTTGCCTCGTTGTGGCGTGTGCCGTCGAATTTACTTTCACCGCGGAAAGTCTGTGCGGCTGTGCTGATTGTCGTCAGCACTAAGGCCAACGATATTAACAATCTTGCTTTTGCTGTCATTGCTGTATGTGTTATTGAAATACATTTTTAGAAGCTCACGCAGAACGCTCCTCCGAGTACGAAGTTGTTCAGGTTCTTCTTTATCTCGCTGCGCGATGGCTGGCTTACGTCCAAGCCAGTGTCTGCCGTTATGGTTGGCCATGCGCTGCGCAGGAAACCTGCGTAGTCGTATTCCATCGTGTAGTGCTTGCGTGTGAAGTCGTAGTCGAAGAACAGCTTCCACGAGAAGTTCGACTTGTAGGCGTAGGTCAGCGACAGTCCTGTGCCATATTTCATCGTGTTGTCGCCGCTCACGGTCAGGTAGTCATACACTCCTGTGTCGTATTTCTCATTGTTCAGGGCAAACCCTTCGGCTGTATTCTCCAACTTGTAGCCCTCAAAGCGGGCGTTGATGTCGAGGTCCTGTATTATGCTTCGTCCTATCAGTGCCTTGGTGCCAATGGCGAAACGCTCGCCTATGGGCAGGCTGAAATAGAGTCCGAGGTCGGCGGCAAACTCCGTTATGTGGCTGCTCTCCACGTTGAACTCAAAGCCTGTTATCAGCTTGTCGTTCAAGCTTATCAGCTCTTGGAAAAACTTGCTCTCCTCCGTCTGCAGTGCTTCCCAACCGCTTATCGGTGTGCTGCGCACCCTCAGTCGTCCGCCCACGCCAACGTAGGGGTTGAAGAAATAAGCACCCTCGGCACCAACCACCGTCGATGTACGGAATTTCAAGTCCACGTTGCTATTGTCCGTATAGATTGGTATGTCCGCGCCGTTGAACGACAAAGTCTTGCTGCCGAAGCCCATACCCATCGAGATGCTGAAGAACGAGGGGTTCTCTATCAGGTTGGCATCCGTTGTAAGGTCGTTGCGCTTCAGTCCCTTGCCCTTGAATATCAGGTCGCTCAGTCCGTAGGCCACCTCAGTGGCGAATATGCCGATGCCCGCTCCCGAGAGCACGTCGCTCACCCAGTGGCGGTTGTTCAGCACACGCATCACTCCCGTTGCCGTTGCTATACCGTAGCCCGCCACCGAATACCATGGGCTCACCGTCAGTCCGTATTCCTTGTGCAGAATGGTTGCGCTGACGAAGGCTGTCGCTGTGTGTCCCGAGGGGAACGAATTGGCAGTGCTCCCGTCTGGACGCATCTCCTTCGCACCGTATTTTATTGGGTTCACTATGCCCGCCATCAGTGCGTACGACATTGCCGCGCTTGCCGCAAATCTGCCGAGTTTGCTGCGTCCTTCCACTCCAGCCACGTTCAGTCCCAATGCCAGTACGGCAGGCGCAAACTGCGTGTAGTTGTCAAGCTCGTTGTGGAAAGTGTTTTTTATCAGTCGCGTCCTGCTGCTCGTGTTCTTGTAGTCTTGTCGGAAACTGTGTTTCTCCTGTTTCGCTATCACTCCTGCCAAGAACAGTGGAATGCCCACGTAGGTTTGGTCTTCCCAAAAGGTATAGGGTCTCACGTCAGTCTTGATTTTGGCAGCCTCTGCCTTGTTCATGCCCATATCGGCCAGGTCTATCCTGAGGTCGTACTCTTTTCCTTGTCCTTCCATACTCAGTGTCGCAGGCATACTGTCAACGTGCATCCTCAACTCCTCGTTGCAGATGTATTCGTTTGCTGCGGCTGGTATTGCTGCCATCATCAAAACTCCCAAAACTAATTTTTTCATTTTTTATGCGTTTGTATATGTGTTTCCAAAATAATAATGTGCAAAATTACGAAAAATATTCCGTTTTTAATATTATTTTATTATTGTTTTAAGAAGAATTAACGGTAATGTCCCGCAACATTCCTTTGCCAATTCTCTCTTTTTCTGTAATTTTGCACCCCCAAACAGCGAAAGAAATGAGAATATATACTGATGAAGAGCTGGCACAGCTCCTTGACAAAGAGATTTTTCACCTTATTTCCCAAGTTGCCGATGAGCTCGGCGTGGAGTGTTACGTCGTTGGTGGCTATGTACGCGACATATTCCTTGAGCGTCCTTCCAACGACATCGACGTGGTTGTTGTCGGCAGCGGCATTCAGGTTGCCTCAGCCCTCAAGCAGCGCTTGGGCAGGAAAGCACACCTTTCCGTGTTCCGAAACTTTGGCACTGCACAAGTGAAATTCCGTGATACTGAGGTAGAGTTTGTAGGTGCGCGTAAGGAGAGCTACAGCCACGACTCTCGCAAACCAGTGGTTGAGGACGGAACTCTTGAGGACGACCAAAACCGCCGCGACTTCACCATCAACGCCATGGCAATCTGCCTCAATGCCGACCGCTTCGGCGAGCTTGTTGACCCCTTCTATGGCATTGAGGACCTTGAGGACGGCATAATACGCACACCGCTCGACCCCGACATCACTTTCTCCGACGATCCGTTGCGAATGATGCGTTGCGTTCGTTTCGCAACCCAGCTTCGCTTCATGATTGACGAGGAAACCTTCGATGCACTTGAGCGTAATGCCGAGAGGATAAAGATTGTAAGCGGTGAGCGCATAAAGGACGAACTGAACAAGATAATGATGACCCCAACGCCAAGCCGTGGCTTTGTCGATTTGCACCGTTGCGGGCTTCTGCGCCTCATTCTGCCCGAACTTGCCGACATGGATATTGTGGAGACAGTAGATGGCAGGGCGCATAAGAATAATTTTTACCATACGCTTGAGGTTCTCGACAACGTTTGCCGCACGAGCGACAACCTTTGGCTACGTTGGGCTGCCCTCATGCACGACATTGGCAAGCCACGCAGTAAGCGCTACGACAAGCTTGCAGGCTGGACTTTCTACAACCACAACCTCATAGGTGCTAAGATGGTGCCGCAGATTTTCCGTCGTCTCGCCCTGCCCTTGGACATGAAGATGAAATATGTGCAGAAACTCGTAGAGCTTCACATGCGCCCCATAGTCATAGCCGACGAGGAAGTGACCGACAGTGCCGTGCGCCGCCTTGTGAACGATGCCGGCGACGATATCGACGATCTCATGCTCCTCTGCGATGCCGACATCACGAGCAAGAACTATGTGAGGAAAAAGATGTTCCGCGAGAATTTCCGCATTGTGCGTGAGAAGATTGCCGACCTGAAGGAGAAGGACTTCAAGCGCCTTCTGCAGCCAGTGATCGACGGCAACGAGATAATGGAGATGTTCCACCTCAAGCCCAGCCGCGAGGTCGGAGCTCTGAAGAGCTGCCTCAAGGATGCCGTTCTCGACAACAAGGTAGCCAACGAGCGCGAGCCACTCATGAAGCTCCTAATGGAGAAAGCAAGGCAAATGGGATTGACTGTCTAAGCTATTATCGACTTGTCGATATGGGCATATTGAAAAGTCGATAATGGGGATATGGATTCAGCAGAAATAGGTATTCGTTTTATGTTCCGCAATGGTGAACCTACATTCCGCAGTGGGGAACGTACATTCCGCATTGGTGAACGTACGTTCCGCATTGCGGAACATAGAATGAACCCCTACTTCTGCATAAATCGAATACCCTTCTGTGGCAACTTCATAACCGCTATCCCCATACATTTAGAACTCCTTAACACACCTTAATTGCATACCCCATTCTTTTAATTTTTAATTCTTAATTCTTAATTTATAACCCAACTTTCCCTACCCGTGTT
>CAMAGM010000145.1 GCA_945833995.1 uncultured Prevotella sp. | reverse complement strand
AACAGAAAGAAGAGAAGAAAAAGGTGGAAGAGCAAAAGCTCGACCAGGTGAATGGAAGTGGTAAACTCTCCGACCCATCAGTTCATATTACACATGACCCCGTCACTGTGTTATAACCACAGAGTACATACCAAGTATTTAACCCGCTTTAAATCGAATAATTATGGAACAAGACAAATCGGGACAGGGGACAACCCCTGTCGTTCGTTTTATTCCACAGGGTGAGGAAAAAAAGTGGGAAATGGTGTAGTTTTTGGGGAAGTGTTGCGTCTAAAGAGGAAAACGATAAAAGAAAACAGCGATGAAAACAATGAAAATGATTATGCTGGCACTTGTGGCTACCGCTACGACAGCCAGCGCACAGCCACAGATGAAGGGCTACGACAAGAAGAACATGGACACGAGCGTGAAGCCCGGTGTGGATTTCGTGCAGTATGCTACGGGAACATGGCTCAACACACATCCACTTGACGCGGAGCATGTGACAAACGGAGCCTTTATGGACCTCTACGACCAGAACCAGCTTCAGATAAACGAGCTGATACTGCAGTTTGCCAACGAGCCACAGAAGCCGGGCACGTTGGGCTACAAGATAGGTACGCTCTACAACCTGATGATGGACAGCGTGAGGCTGAACCGCGAGGGCTATGAGCCACTGAAGCCCGCATTGGAGCGAGTGCGCAACGTGAAGGACCGCAGCGAGTATTTCCGCCTCACAGCCGAGCTTGACCGCCGAGGCGAGAACACGATGATGTTCTCATGGGGCGTGGGTGCCGACCTGCGCAACGCGGGACACAACGTGGTGTCAATATCGCAGGGTGGACTGGGACTTGGCACCGTGGATTACTATCTGAACGACGACGAGCAGACAAAAGCTGTGCGCCAGGCATACATTGACTATGGCAGGAAGCTGTTCAAGCTGATTGGCTACAGCGAGGAGGAGGCTGCGAGGAAGACCGACGCAGTGATGGCTATTGAGAACCGCATAGCCAAGGTGAGCTACAACAAGGTGAAGCTGCGCGACATTGACGCCAACTACCATAAATACACCTATGCCGAGCTGCTTAGGGACTTCCCCGGAATAGACTGGACGATGATGTTTTGGGTGAGCAGTTGCCCTGCCTTCAACGAGGTGGTAGTGGAGCAGCCAGAGCCTATACACGAGGTGGAGAAGATTCTTGCCGAGACATCGCTTGAGGACCTGAAGTCATACGCCGAGTCGCGTCTCGTGGGTGGTGCTGCGAGTGCGCTGTCTGATGATTTCCGCAAGGCTTACTTCGAGTTCAACAGCAAAATGAGCGGACAGCAGCAGGACATGCCCCGATGGAAGCGTGCAAACGGACTGGTGAACGGTGTGCTGAGCGATGCCATTGGACAGATGTACTGTGAGAAATATTTCCCTGAGACGAGCAAGAAACGCATGACGGAGATTGTACGCAACCTGCAGGCGGCACTGTCGCAGCGCATCAGCGAGACGACATGGATGAGCGAGGCTACGAAGGCTCAGGCAAAGGACAAGCTGGACAACTTCATAGTGAAGATAGGTTATCCCGACAAGTGGAAGGACTACTCCAAGCTGGTGATAAACGACACGCTGTCGCTCTACGAGAACCTTGCTAACATAAGCGAATACTTCCTCGTTGACGCTCTGAACAGAAAGGTGGGCAAGCCGCTCGACAAGTCGGAATGGCACATGTCGCCACAGACCATCAACGCCTACTACAACCCCACGACGAACGAGATATGCTTCCCTGCGGGAATATTGCAGCCGCCATTCTTCGACCCTGAGAGCGACGATGCCATCAACTATGGTGCCATAGGCGCGGTGATAGGTCACGAGATGACACACGGCTTTGACGACCAAGGTTGCCAGTTTGACAAGACGGGCGAGCAGCGCAACTGGTGGACAGCAGCCGACAAGACAGCCTACGAGAAGCGCACCAAGGTGCTCGAGGACTATTTCTCTGGCATTGAGGTGATAAACGGCAAGAAGATAAACGGAAAGATGACCTTGGGCGAGAACATTGGCGACAACGGTGGACTGCACGTAGCCCTGCGTGCCATGCACAACGACAAGAACGTGGCTTCCGACATTGACGGACTGACAGCCGACCAACGCTTCTTCCTCGGTTGGGCTCGCATCTGGGCAAGCAACGAGCGTCCTGAGTATGCCGACATGCTGCTTAAGGTGGATGTCCACTCGCCAAACAAGGCTCGCGTGAATGGTGCGCTGCCACACATAGACGAATGGTACACGGCATTCAACATAAAGAAGTCAGACCCCCTCTTCCTGCCAAAGAGCAAGAGGGCGAGGGTATGGTAAGGGAGTTTTTTAGGAGTTTAGGAGTTAAGGAGTTAAGGGAGTTAAGGGAGTTCAGGGAGTTAAAGACAATAGTTGTTGCGCTTATTTTTGGAAGTCTTCGAGGCTCGGACATACGTCTTTAACTCCTTGAACTCCTTGAACTCCCTTAACTCCTATCATTTATATACTCATATAGCTTGCGATAGAACGGATGGCGGGTTAGCGTGGAGGCATCGCCTACGATAATAAGTTTCATGCGCGCACGGGTTATGGCTACGTTCATGCGGCGAAGGTCGCGCAGGAAACCTATCTGTCCCTCGTCGTTGGAACGGACGAGGGAGAGAAGGATGACGTCACGCTCCTGACCTTGGAAGCCATCAACGGTATTGACCGTAATAATCTTTCTGAAAGGCTTGAAGAAATCGAGCTTCTTGATCATCTTCCTGAGATACTGCACTTGCGCTCTATAGGGCGATATGATGCCCACGTCGATGCGCTCGTCAATAATCCTCTGCCGCCCAATCCTCACAAAATATTCCGCCAATGTCAGCAATGCCTTCTGGGCTTCGGGGAGGTTGGAATAGCCCCCTCCAGCTCCCCCAGGGGGGAGGGGTGTTTTGGAGGGTAGAGGGTAGAAGGTAGAGGGTAGAGGAATGTTCGAGCTTGGATTTGAGGCTGTTTCCTGTACAGTGCAGTAATCTCTACCCTCTACCTTCTCCCCTCTACCCTCTACCTTCTCCCCTCTACCCTCCAATAAATCTCTCCCCTCTGAATAATCCACCCACTCCATCGCCCTATCCAAATCAAGGATGCCACGGAATTTCACTTCGGGGGCTGCCACTACCTTACCTTTATAGAACCAGTTGCTGGAGAAGCGCATGATCTGTTCGTTCATGCGGTATTGCACTGTGAGGAGGGTGACTGCCTCGGGCTTGTTCTCCACAATGCGCTGCATGAGGGTCTTGTCAAGACCTGCCTTCATTGCAGCTATGCTCTTTATGGTTGGCGGAAGCTGACAGTGGTCGCCGGCGAGGACCACTCGGGTGGCACGGCGAATGGGAATCCAACAGGCTGCCTCAAGGGCTTGGGCTGCCTCGTCGATGAACAGGGTGCCGAACTTCATGCCATCGAGCAGGCGGTTGGCGCTGCCTACGAGGGTAGAGGCGATGACACGTGCCTCGCCGAATATCTGGTTGCGTATGCGCAGCTCAAGCTCCACATCGCGCTCTTTCAGTCGTTCAAGTTTCTGGTGGAAGGAGCGGTCGCCACGCTTGCGGTTGGCACGCAACTCGCGTATAGCCTTGCGGATGCTCCACAGTTGGGTGTAGTCGGGATGTGACTCGAAACGTCGCTCGTAGGTGAAGGAGAGCATCTTGTCGTTCACCTTTGTTGGGTTGCCAATGCGCAGGACGTTTATGCCACGGTCAACCAATTTCTCCGAGATCCAGTCAACAGCCATGTTGCTCTGTGCGCATACGAGAACTTGGTTCTCACGCTTCAGGGTCTCGAATATTGCCTCTACGAGGGTTGTCGTCTTGCCTGTGCCGGGAGGACCATGCACGATGGCGACGTCCTTGGCACGCAGCACCTCGTTCACGGCGTGTGCCTGCGAGCTGTTGAGGAAGGGGAAGGGTATGGGTCGGAAGGTGAATGTCTCAGCCTTTTGGTGGCTGTAGAAGAGGTCGCGCAGATAGCCCAGCCTGCCTTTCGCTCGTATGGTGCGCTCCAGTGCCTCAAACATCAGTCGGTAGCTCGTCTCGTCGAAACTACGTTGCACCGACATTGTCCCCGCTGTCTGAATTGCGAAAATGTCTGTCCCATCAGGAACGGTAATAACCATCCTGTCGCCATCGACAAAGCTGACAGTGCCCTTCACTCCCCTCCCCAGGGAGGGGTTGGGGGTGGGCCTCTCCTCACTCCTCACTCCTCTCTCCTCACTCCTCACTCCTCTCTCCTCACTCCTCATTACTATCTCCACCGGTCTTCCAAACTCGAAGTTGTGGTCGATGTCGAGGTCTTGGGTGCGTATTATCTCCACGGAGAGTTGGTTGAGCGAGTTGTAGTAGCTGCGTGAGAAGCGCACGTTGAGCCATGCGTCGCCACGTTTAGCCAACCGTTCCAAGCCACGCTCGCCGAGCTGACGGTCAAACTCTTCCTTGTCGATGTTGTATTCCATTTCCAACAGGAAACGCTGCTCTTGTAGGGCAAGTATTGGTGATTCGTTGTTCACGCCTTTACAAATGGTGGTTCGACAGAAAAGCGCATTGTCTTTCCTGTCATGGGGTGGATAAACTCAAGATATTGCGCATGGAGATACATTCTCTCGGCGCGGTGTCCGTAGAGCGTGTCGCCCTTGATGGGTGCGGCAAGTCCCTCGGTGGAAGCGCAGTGCATGCGCAATTGGTGGGTGCGCCCAGTGTGTGGGGTAAGCTGTAGGCACACCTCATGGTTGGACAGTCCCTTGGGTTGAGGCGACATCACCTCCCACTCGGTTATTGCCCGTTTGCCATACTCGAAATCTATCATCTGCCGTGGTCGGTCGTAGGGGTCGGCAATCAGCGGTAGGTCAATCACCCCACGGTCGCCCTCATGCAGTGTGATGCCCACAAGCGGCTCAACGATGGCGATGTAGCGTTTCTTTATCGTGCGGTTGAAGAACTGCCGCTGCAGATAGCGGTGAGCCTCAACGGTGAGCGGCACTACGAGAAGCCCCGACGTGTCCATGTCGAGACGGTGTACGATTTTTGGAGTGTAGCCACGCTCCTGTAGCAGTGTGAACACCGAGCGGCGCTCATATTTCCCTGGCACAGAGAGCAGTCCTGCGGGCTTGTTGATGACCAGCAGGCACTCGTCCTGATAGAGTATTTCTATCTCGCCCCCGTTGTCGTGTAGCTGTGGGTCGGGGTCAACGTCCATGCCCTCAAGCATGAATGTGAGTATGGGAAGGCACTTGCCGCGGCATGCGGGATAGTAGTCGCCGTGCTGTCTTATGACATGCTTTGGCGACTCGCCCCACCAGAACTCCGCCATGCAGAGAGGCTTCATGCCCTTGGTGAACGCATATTGCAGCAGCTTTGGCGCACAGCACTCGCCTGAGCCCGATGGCGGCATTCCCCGTGGCATGAACTTGAATATCTCCACGAGGTCGCGCTCGTCGCCGCGTGCGCTTCTCATGACGAAGTGGCGGAAGAGCCATAGTTGCAGTTCCTCCGACATCTCGTGGCGCAGCTTTTTCAAGTCGTCAATCTCGTTGTCGAATTTCGCCATCTCGTCGTCGAGAGCACCTTGTATGTTGCGCCATTTCTGCTTCAGCCGCACAAGCTCAGCCCTCATGAACTGGCTCTCGCGTATCAGTTCCTCCTCTGGTCGGGTGTCGGCGCCACACTCACGCATTAAGTCGCGTTGTCGCTTCGCCTCGGTCATCTGCTCCTTGAAGGCGTCAATCTCCATGAGCGCGTCTTGCTGTGCCTGCTGTATCTCCTCCATCAGTCGCTGGCGGTCGGGATTCTCCTCCAGTTCGATAATCTGCCTGTTTATCTTGCTTATCTCAGCCTCGTGGGTCTTGAAATAACCGTCGGGCTGCAAGTAGTCGAACACTGCCGGCACGAAGAAGTCGTGGTCGGCACGTCCGTCGAGCTGACCTGAGAAGGCTGCGAGATAGCCCATCTGTCCCTCATGCTCCACCACGAGCACTCCGAACATCTTGCCCCTCTGCAGTTCCTCCCTCCATTCATCCTGCTCCTGAAGATAAGCCGACAAATCCCTTACCGCGAGCCTGCACAGAGGGTGCGGCTCGTAGCCAAAGGGATTAGTAAAACGTTCTGGGGGCGAAGGCAAAGCCCCTTCGCCTGAGACTGTGTTAATCTTATGGAGTTTACTGTCGGTCACACTTATTATTTTTAAGGAGTAATCCCTTAAGGGAGTTCAGGGAGTTAAAGGAGTTCAGGGAGTTAAAGACAATAGTTGTTGCGCTTATGTTTGGAAGTCTTCGAGGCTCGGACATACTCTGGGAGTACAGGGAGTTAAGGGAGTTCACGGAGTTAAAGACAATAGTTGTTGCGCTTATGTTTGGAAGTCTTCGAGGCTCGGAC
>CAMAGM010000144.1 GCA_945833995.1 uncultured Prevotella sp. | reverse complement strand
CTCTTCATATTGCTGATATATTGAGTACTTCAGTGGATGAAGTTTTGCCATTTCACTTTTTGGAATTTGTGACTTCATTTTGTTTATGTTTAACTTTAAATTGGTTAGGAATTACAACAGCGATGTCATGTAAATCGGAAGATAAACTATGCCGTTATCGATTTTCATGTCCATACCGTAGTGTTTTTCCACCTCCAAAGCGTGTCAAGTATTTTTCTTCTCATAGCAGCGAATATATATTTCGGCGCAAAGTTACTGATTTATATTGATTTAACCAAATATTTTACCCACTTTTGCACCAAAACACGATTTTTATTCGTGCTATATTGCACCAAAACACGATTTTTTGCGATGAGTTATTGCACCAAAACACGATTTTTGAGATATTCACCAATCATTCAAGTGTTTTTATTGAAAATCTCATCTTGACAATATCCAACACATTGCTGATGATGCTGATAATACTAATGCCTATTATTAAAGATAGTGCCACTGTTGCCAACATCCTTGAGGATTACCCAATTGCTGACAAAATGCCCGTCAATGTATGGAAAGTAAACAAAGGCATCTCCGACGGAGTGGATTAATGTGATTCAAAGAGGGAAAAGACGAAAGCCCCATGTTCCTCACCTCGCTTTGAACATGGCAAAGGACAGGTACGTCGGCCTGTCCTTTGCTATTGTTGTCTATCGTTTCTTAGTGATGATAAAAAAATAAGTTGGTACGATTTACCTCAGATTTTTGAGATGTTTTGGATTCTCGAAGAAGGAGTGTAGCGGGCTACATGACTGATGAGAGAATTCAAAACAGCCAAAAAGATGAGGTGTTACCATAAGAGATAAAAATTCCAAAGCGTACCAAGTTATTTTTTTATCATCACTTATTCAGCCTCAAGGTAAAGCACTCGGCTGGAGTAGTCGTTTTGCTTGTGGTAGTCAACTCGGTGGTTGTATGGAATCTCAAGGCCGTTTGCCATGAGATAGGCACCAGTGTATGACTTGCCCTCAAACTTCAGCGGCTCGTTGTCGATGCGGTTCAGCTCCTTCACGCGGTAGCGTTTCGTTGGGTTCAGACCCGCCATCTTCACCCGTGGCAGATGCTGGTTGCAGAAGTGTTCGGTCTTCCACCAATAGAACACAGCCTTCTGCTTTGCGTCATCGACATACATCAGCGAAGCCACACCGAGATTGTCGTATGGCGACATGAGGCGATAGATGTTGCCGAACTGCACCACAGGACGGACGCTCTTGTAGTCGCTGATTGCCTTGCGGCACAGTTCCTTCTCCTCGTCGGTCATGTTCTTTGGCTGAATCTCCATTCCAAGGCGACCGCTCATGGCTACGTCAACACGGAACTTCAGAGGCACGCGGCGGAAAGTCTGATGGTTTGGAGCCGCGCTGATGTGCGATGCCATTGTTATGGCAGGGAAGAAATGGGATGTTCCCCACTGCATGTAGATACGCTGAAGGGCATCGGTGTTGTCGCTCACCCAAAACTCGTCGAAGTAAGGCATGTAACCCCAGTTGGCACGTCCGCCACCCGAAGCACAGTTTTGGATGATGAGGTCAGGATATTTTGCACGAATGCGCTCAAGCGTGCTCTTCAGTCCACGGTGATAGTCAACGAGCAGATGGCTCTGGTCGTCGGCAGAAAGATACTGCGAGCCGTGGTTGGAGATGTTCATGTTGGCATCCCATTTAATATAATGTATAGCGGGATATTTGGTCATAAGCTCGTCGATGGTGTTGAAGACGAAGTCCTGAACCTTCGGGTTGCACATGTCGAGCACGAGCTGCGTGCCACCGCGTCCGTAGAGCAGGTCACGTCCTGGTGCTTTCACCACCCAATCGGGATGCTTCTCATAGAGTTCGCTCGGATTGTTGGTCATCTCGGGCTCAAGCCAGATGCCGAACTTTATGCCGTGCTTCTTGGCATCGTCGAGCAATCCGCCAATGCCGTTGGGCAACTTATTCTTGTCAACCACCCAGTCGCCAAGCGACGAGTTGTCGGTCTTGCGTGGATATTTGTCGCCAAACCATCCATCGTCCATAACGAACAGTTCGCCACCCATCGACGCGATGTCTGCCATCATCTGGTCCATTCCCTCCTCGTTGATGTCGAAATATACGCCTTCCCACGAGTTGAGCAGTATATCGCGCACCTTGTTGCCATGGGCAAGCTGATAGTTGCGGCCCCAGCGGTGGAAGTTGCGGCTCACTCCGCTCTTTCCCTCGCGGCTGTAGGTCAGTGCCAGCACTGGAGTGGCGAATGTCTCACCCTTCTTCAGATGATATTCCGATGCCTCCTCGTTGATGCCGGCGAAGAAGAGGTGGCTCTCGTCGTCGTGGGTGTTTACACGCAGCTTGTAGTTGCCCATGTAGCAGATAGCGGCACCTATCACGTCGCCCTCGTTCTCGCGTCCCTTGCCGTCGAGCGAGAACATCACCTCGCCATGCGAGGTATGCGAGTTGCGCACTCCGTCCTTGTTCTCTATCACGAGCATTCCAGGCTTCAGTGGTTCCTCGCTCAGTCTTCCCTCGTTTGCCCAAGAGCCATAGAGGTGCGACACCCAGACGTTGCCGCGGCGGATAGGCAGACATCCGGAGTCGTAGCGCTGCAGTGCCACGGTTTTCTTCTCCTGATTGGTTATCTCTGTCCAAGTCTCGATGATGTCCACATCTTTATATGTACGGTAGCATACGTTGACGAAGAAAGGCAGTTTCTTGTCCTTCATTTTCACCACCTGCACTGTGGCTTTCTCCTCTTGTCGCGTCTCCGTACCAGTCACCTCAAGCTGCAGCGTCATGTCGCCGTCGGCATGTCTCACAGCAAGGCAAGGCTCTGCAGCACAGTTGAATCCGTAGGCTGGGTAGGCACTATAGTAATGGTCCTCAACGTCGGCAACCGTCTTTGCGTCAGCGTCGTTGAGTCTTACACCGTAGTAAACAAACTTCAGGTCTTTCCCCACTGTGGCATCCACAATGAGCGAAGTGTTTGGAGTTGTGATGTTGATGTTCTCAGCCTGCATTCCCAATGCGGCGAGACAAGTGACAACAAGTGTCGTTAGCTTTTTTCTGTTCATCTTTTCGTATAATATTTTAGGTGAATACTTTTTCGGGTGCAAAGTTAATGCAAAAAGATGAAACCCAATGATACTATTATAGCTAATTTTCGTAGAAAAAAGGATTTTTAAGCCCCCTCCATCTCCCCCAAGGGGGAGTGATTAGCCCCCTCCGTCTCCCCCAGGGGGGAGTGATGGCTGCGCATAGGGGAGGCGCAAACGTTGCACTCCCCCTTGGGGGAGCTGGAGGGGGCTACTCATTACTTCTTCTCCTCAGCCTTCTTGCTGCAGCAGCAAGACTTCTTCTCGCCTGAGGCTGCAACATCGGCTTTCTTTGAGCAGCAACCACCAGCGGCAGCACCTTCGGCTTTCTTGCCACAGCAACCACCAGCGGCAGCAGCGTCAGCTTTCTTGCCACAGCAGCAAGACTTCTTCTCTGCACCCTCTGCCTTCTTGCCACAGCAACCACCAGCGGCAGCAGCGTCAGCTTTCTTACCACAGCAGCAAGACTTCTTCTCTGCACCTTCGGCTTTCTTGCCACAGCAACCACCAGCGGCAGCAGCGTCAGCTTTCTTGCCACAGCAGCAAGACTTCTTTGCCTTTGCGGTGTCGGCAGGAGCAGCATTGTCAACTACAGAGATACCCTTCTCGAAACGCAGGTTGCTCTTGATCTTGTCCTCACAAGATGAGCAGTGCATCTGTGACTGAGTTGTGAACACTACGGTCTTAACGTCCTTAGCAAATGCCATTACTGACATCATCAGCATAGCAAAAACAAAAAGATTCTTTTTCATAATAGTATAATTTTTGTTTGTTAATAATGTTTCTTTTCTTTGGTGGGTAGAGGGGAGAAGGTAGAGGGTAGAGAATAGTTCTACCCGTGATTTCTCGTTAGTTCGGTAATCTCTACCCACTACCCACTACCTTCTACCCTCCAAAATCTTTTACCTCCCAATATTCACCCTCTCTCCGAGGTTGCAGCATGCTGCCTTGAACAGTTCCTCTTTACCTATATGTACGCCGTTCACCGCTCCTGCAAGGTTTCTCATTCCCTTCTTGCGGCTCACTACGGTCAGTTCGTCGAGCGTTTGGTCTTTTCCTTGCTTTACGCTGTCTGTCTTGTGTTCTGTTGTGTTGTTGGCAGTTGCCGTTGTCGCCATGGCGATGGCAAAAGCCACTACAAAAAATTTGCTATCCATTGTGTTGTATATCTTTCAATTCCTTCTTTTCAGTCGGCAAAATTACAAAAATTATTCTTATTCCGCAAATTTTAGTGTCAAAATGTTGCTTTTATCAGCAAAATCGGCAATCTGACGGGCGAGTTGCCTATAGTGGGCGTTGCCACATTACCATTCACACCTTATTTATATAAGTAGCGATGAGAGAATGGAGATTGACATTGAATTGCACAAGATTATCTGTCTGAACAATTCAATGTCAATATTCAACTTACAACGTTTATCGTTCAATGTCAATTCCCCAAGTGAGATTTGATTTCTCAACGTGTCCATCCTCGTCCCGCAAGAACTTCACCTTATAGAGGTCGATACCTTGCTTTTCCAATTCCTGTGCCACGGTCAGCAAATGTAGCTTTGCCGTAGCAAGAATTTCTGTTATCGATTGCTTCATAGTCAAAGGAATTTATCAAGTATTGGATTTAAACCATAGTCTGGGGGTGTGGTCAACGAGGAGTGAGGAGTGTGGAGTGAGGAGTGAGAAATGTCAGAGCCTTGTTCCTCAGCGGCAGCAGGCTGCGCTAACGCACTCCCCTCCCCAGGGAGGGGCTGGGGGTGGGCCTCTTGGGCCTTCACCTCTATCTCAATGTCCTTCTCAAACTTGAGTTTGTTCATGAGAGAATAGAACACCAACTTTGAGTCAATGAGAACATTCTTCTCTGCTGCGCCAACAAGTATGCAGCCTCTCGTGTCCTTCGGAAAGTTGCCGACATGGATTTGAATGCCATTGAAATGTGGCACCTTCTGCAACCATGGCACGTTTTTACCTGCCTTTGGCGACCAACCTACCTTCACCTTGTATCTTCCCTCGGGAATGGCGGTCTTGCCAGGCGTTTTCTTCTCCTTGCTCCAGTCGATGCAGTGTGGCTCAAGCGTGTCGCAAAAATAGCCAACACCCTCCAAATGCAGCTCGCCGAGAGTTCGGTCTGAACCGAACACCTTTCTTACTAATGTCATTTTCATAGTTATATACCCTTTAAAATTAAACTGAAAATTGTAAAACTGTAAAAAGCTACTTCCTTACTTTTTTGATTATTGACTCAAAACTCTCAAAATCAATAAGTTTGCGTTTCCTCCACACGCAGAGTTGCGTTTTCACAGTGTTGATTTCTACTGATTTTCCAAGCTTCTTTCTCACGAGAATCAAGTCCTCAATCGTGAACTCGTCCTTTAGCAGTTCAAGCATGTTCATTGGACCACGCTTTGCGGTTGCATCGTCCTCCTCGCTCATTGCGTTGTCGAGCAACTTGCCGATGACGTGCATCTTCACCCAAAGGTCGTACCTTAAACTCCACTCCATGTAGTCCTGAATCTCCTTCGTCCACTTCTCGCCGTTCATGCAGTAGAGCATCATGCCTTTCAGCCATGCGATAACCGTGGCTCGATAGCTCAACACTCTATATGACTCCGAGCCGTAAAGGTCAGCAAGTTTCTCGTTCTCGTCGCAAAGCTGCTCTGCAAACTTGTTGCACTTTGGGCAAGAGATCTCGCCCGAAAGCAACGAGAGCTTTTGCGTCAGCTTACGCACTTCCTCACAATAGTTGGCATCGTATTCCTTGAACACCGGTCGCTTCATGTCGTTTGGCTTGATGATGGTAGCCATCGAAAGTCGGGTCACTGTTCCCGTTGTCATCTCACGGGCGAAGAACTGCTGGAAGTTGCGGTTCGTGGTCGATGCGTTGAAGTTGAAACGCAGAGGCGCAATGCCCGTAACCGAATCGGCTCCCACTCGCTCCTGACCATGCTTGGAGTTGTCGAACGCCTTGCGGATTATCACGCTCACCTCGCTCGCCGTTCCACGAGAAGTAATCTTCTTCAATGTGTCAAGCTCGTCAACGCTTGTGTAGAGATAACGCTGACCGTTCTTGTCGGCATCATACACACGTTGGTTGAACACCGCATCCGTTAGGTTGTCTATCAGCACCTGCACGCAGATGTCCTGCGGACGAGGGTCACGCTTCTGCTTCGATGCAGGATTCTTCAGTTTCCACTCCGCTTCCCTCGCGCGGTTCGACTCGTCTTTCTTCACCAACTCATCAAGAATGATGTTGATTGGCTTGCGGACGCAACCCTTACCGATGGACATTGGCGCACAGAGAACAGACATGAAAGTCGGTTCATGCTCCACTCCGTCCCAGTAGCGGAACTTCACGCCGT
>CAMAGM010000143.1 GCA_945833995.1 uncultured Prevotella sp. | reverse complement strand
GTGCCTTTGCATTTTCTCATATAGATATGGTCGATGAAACCGCCACGGCGGTGGTTGGTCTTCATATACATCATTCTGAACACACTGTCGGTGGCTACGCAGTTTTCCATCAGTATGTTGCGCACACCTGCACTCATCTCGCTGCCAATGCCCAATAGACAATGCCCCTTGACAACCGTGCAGTTTCTTACCACCACATTCTCCGTGGGTTTGCCTATGCGCCATGCATCCCTGTTGCGTCCCGACTTGATGACGATGGCATCGTCGCCCTGGTCAAACTTGCAGTCCTCAATCAGCACGTTGCTCGTCATTTCGAGGTCGATGCCGTCGTTGTTGTGGTTATGGGCATAGACATTAAGGTTGCGGGCAATGCCTCCGTCGCAAAGGAACAGGTGGATGGTCCAGAACGGTGAACCGTTGATATGGAAACCGTCCAGGAGAATGTTGCGGCAGCGGTTGAAGTGGATGAGATGCGGACGCATGTTGTTGCCTCCCACTGCCATCTGTCTTTCCTCCACGGGGGTGTCATGAGACCCCCACTCATACAGTTGTTTCGATGCCTCAAGATGTTCCTTTGGTCTCTTGAACCACGGGGTCCAGCCTTTTATCTTGGGCTGAAGCTTTCCCTTGCCCGTGATGGCGATGTTGTCACATCCGAAGGCATAAATCAGTGGTGAGTAGTTGAAACACTCCAGTCCCTCCCACGAAGTCTGCACGGCGGGCAGATAATCCAGGTGATTGTCCGAGAACACCAACGTTGCCCCTTCCTCAAGTCGCAGGTTGACATTGCTCATAAAGTGGATAGGGCCTGTGAACCATTCTCCCTTAGGCACTACCACGACTCCGCCGCCCGACTTGTTGCACGCCTTAATGGCTTTGGCGATAGCCTTGGTATTTACAAATTCCCCTCCCGGTTTTGCCCCGTATTTTGTTATCGGGAACTGTTTTTCGGGAAACACGTACTCCTTTATCGGCTGCATGTCGAATGGAGCCGACACGTTATGGGTTATATACTTTTCTCCGTTGCCGTTTGCCAGCACTGAGGCAGTAAGGAGTATTGCTGCCAGTAACACCAATATTTTCTTCATTATCAATTCTTTTAGTTATTCGCCGCAAATTTACTCATTATTATTTGGATGGCAAAATACATATCAAATTACATAGATGATTTGACAATTATTATAGACGATATGTGAAATATAATGTAGGACACCTCAATTCCTATACATTACAGGAATCTTTGCAAACATCATTCATCACCAATCTTTTCTGGCGGCAACAGATAGTCGGAGGCTTTTTCTGAGGATATGGCGGACTTGCCGGTCTTGCCCACTCCGGTTTATCCATTGGTCGCTATAGCCCAAACGCTTGTAGTCGGCAATAGCCTGTTCGATGCTCATCTCTGGGTCCTGCATCTGTTCCAGACGAATGGCTGCCACTTGTGCCATCCATTGCTTGAAAGGTTCTGCCTTTGGAGAAGGGATGGACTGGATGAGGCGGAAGATACCTTCCGTATCAGCTGTCATCTCCTTATGTTTCTTGCCGTCTTCGCTGACCAACGGAACCAGGGTACAAATTGTACCCCAGTTGGCTTTGAGACTTTCATCTCTGCTCTTCATCCTCTTTAGATATTGCTTCGGGTCTGCACTATCCGTAAGCACAGCCACCACGTCGACTATGGAGAAATACCATTTCTCCTCTTTGTCGTCCCATACGGTGCGGACTTTCCTTTCCTCGAACACCTTGATGATTTCTTTTTTCGTCATAAAACTATTTTATTTTGAGTGCAAAAATAATAAATAAAAAGGGAAGATGCAAGCAAATTGGGGAAAAAGTGATGTTGAGAGCTATAAAAGGGATATTGTCTTCAATGGTGTTTCGTTTATTTGGAAATTGCGATTTCCAAATTGGTATAATGGTAAATGCTATTGACATAATTTTGTTTTGCCATTGCTTGTGAATGTTGAAATGATATAGGCAAATTTGCTCTCAACTGTTGTGTTTTTATCCATTATGGGAGTGTTTTTACCTGTTTTTTTACCCCCAAAAAGCATCAAGACTCCATTGTAAGTCCGCTATTCCTCCGCCACTACTCCGTCATACCTCCGTACCAAAGTCGGTGATCCTCCGTACCAAAGTCGGTGTAAGTCCGCTTTTTTGCCCAAAATAAGGCTTTCAGCACCGAATTTGGTACGGAAGTATGACGGAGGTGGGGCGAAGGGACAGTGACGCACCTTATGACGTGTTGATGTTTTTCTTACAAAACAGAATACGAGCATCACCTTGGGGGAAGGCGATGTGGCTTGGCATGGTGGTGTAGGTATGCTAAAATATATTATTTCCTCACCTTTTTCAGGCAAAGTTGTGGCGGTGTCGTTTATTTTGTGTATATTTGCAAAAAAATAGCTGCTATGGTAAGATTTGTGTTGATTGTGTTGACGGTTTGGTTGGGGATCTGCGATGTCTCGGCTAAGGATATGCTGTATTCTGACAGTTTGGTGACGCTGAAAGGAACGGTGAGGGATGCTGAGATCAAGAAGCGGCTCGCCAACGTTAATGTTTATATACCGGGAAGGGATGTGGGCACAGTGACCAATGGCGACGGGGTGTTTGCATTGAAGATTGGCAGGGAAGAAGCGGAGGGGAAACTGCTCTTCTCTTGTCTCGGATATGCAAACTACAGAATGGCATGCAGTGATGTTATTGGAGACAAGGCTACGACGGTTTACCTCAATCCCGTGGCAAGGAGACTTGGCGAGGTGACTGTGTATGGCGGTGACGCCAAAAGCCTCGTTGAGGAGGCTCTGAGGAAGATAGACGTGAACTACCCTTCGCAAAACCATCTGCTCAATATGTTCTACAGGGAGACCATAATGAAGGGCAGCCGATTCGTAGGGATATCAGAGGGAGTGATGGATGTGGTCAAGGATGGCTACAAAAGGCGCTCGGTGTTGAGGGACAGGGTGAGAATGAAACGCGGACGTAGGCTGCTGAGCCAGAAGTCCCGCGACACGTTGGCAGTAAAGGTGCAGGGCGGACCTTGGCTTGCGGTGTATCTCGACATAGTGAAGAACGAAGAGGCTGTGTTCGACGGTGAGACCTTGGCTTACTATGCCTTTAGGCACGAGCATGTGGAGATGCTCAACGACCGTCTGCATTATGTGGTGAGTTTCAGACCTATGGTCAGTCTGGATTATCCTCTCTATTCTGGCTTGCTGTATATCGACCTGCAGACCTTGTGCCTAACCCGTGCGGAGCTTTCGCTCGATGTGAGCGACAAGGAAAAGGCTAACAAGATGTTGTTGCAGAAAAAGCCCGTGGGACTGCGGTTCAGCACGCGCGAGGCAAGCGTAGTGGTGACATATAGGCAGCATGGGGAGAGAATGTGCCTCGACTATCTGAGAAGCACCATTCGCTTCAAATGCGACTGGAAACGGCGGTTGTTCTCGTCGGCTTATGTGGCAGTGGCAGAGATGGTGGTAGTGGATGTTGACGACAAAACGGCAACTGCCATTCCTTATTCAGAGTCGTATGGCAGCAAGAGGCTGTTTAGCGACGATGCGGAGCAAAACTGGGACGAGGACTTTTGGAAGGACTACAACATCATTGAGCCAACAGAGTCGCTGGAGAAGGCCGTGACCAAGCTAAAAGGGCACAAAAACCGTTGAATAGTGCTTTTTAGTGCGAATAATTTGGTGGAATGGGGAATAATGTGTAATTTTGCATAAGATAAGCTGCATCTCGGCATAACACTCAAGCAAGCTTGGTGATTCTGCTCTCGATTTGCGTTATCTTTGCAAGAAAATGAAAAATAAAAACCAATAACTAATGGAACAAAGCATCAAGCCACAGCGCATCAACGTTGTTGACAGCCTTCGCGGATTTGCCGTCGTGGGCATCATTATCATTCATTTCCTTGAGCATCTCAATTTCTATGCCTTCCCTGAGCTGACGGCTTTCGACATAGGACTTTGGGACACCGTGTTCTACATCGGAGCATGCAAGATGTATGCGATATTCGCATTGCTGTTCGGACTGAGCTGCTACATCCAGCACCACAATGCAGAGAAACGTGGCGAGGACTTCCGCTTGCGCTTCGCATGGCGCATGCTGTTGCTTTTCGGTTGGGGAATGCTCGACCTTGTGTTCTTCAATGGCGACATTCTTTGCACATACGCTGTTCTCGGACTGTTTCTCATCCCCTTGGTGAAGGCTTCCGACAAGGTGCTGCTCGTGGTGGCTGCGATACTGTTCCTACAGCCCATCGAGATCTATTACATCGTAAAGGGACTGCTCAATCCTGACGCATTGCCAATGGAGCTTGGCTATGGCCATCTGTGGGGCGTGTGCTACGACGCGTGTGCCAATGGCACTTTCCTCGACGTGGCAAAGGCAGGCTTGACCACCGGACTGCCCATCAACTTCGGTTGGGCAATAGAGCATGGCCGTCTCACACAGACCCTTATGCTCTTTGTGGTGGGCATGCTTTTGGGTCGCAAGCGGCTTTTCATCAACGAGGCAGGCAATCTCGGATTTTGGAGAAAGGCGATGATGGTTGCCCTGTTGGTGTTCGCAGTAACCCAAGTGTTGCTTCTCACAATATCGATTGACGAGCTGCCTGTCTGTGTGGGCAAGAGCCTTGAGATACAGCTCACCGCATGGCGCAATTTCGCCATGATGCTGTTCTATGTCGGTGGCATCACATTGTTGTACTACACCACAAGTCTGAGAAAAGCCATCTCGCGCCTTGAGTGCATAGGCAAGATGAGCCTTACCGATTACCTGTTGCAGAGCATCGTAGGCGGCTTCCTTTTCTACAACTGGGGACTTGGTCTCTACACGGTCAGCAGCCACCGCATAAGTTTTGTTCTCGGCATTGTGTTCTGCATCTGCCTCTACTATTTCTGCCGATTCTGGACAAGCCGTTTCCGCAGGGGACCTTTGGAGGAGCTGTGGGCAAGGGCAACGCATGCGAAGATAAGGCGTAAGGGCAACTAACGCCTGTCCCTATCCTTCATTATTGCCGCGAAATTGTCTATTGCCCACTGCACCATGGGCTGGCAGGCTTCCATGAACGAGTTGGCTCGTGGGGTGAGGGCATATTCGGTGCGGGGAGGCACTTCGGCATAGACGGTGCGAATGAGGAAACCATCGGTCTCGAGGGTTCTCAGTGTCGTTGTCAATACCTTCTGCGATATGTCGGGAATTGCCTTTCGTAGTTCGGAGAAACGCATGGGCGCGGGATGACTGAGCAACTCATGCATTATGAGTAGCGACCACTTGTCGCCCACACGTGAAAGGATATTGCGCACGGGACAGTCGGGAAATAGTGTCTCGCCGATTTTTACGTTTTTGTTCGTTTCCATATACAAAATTAAAAACGAGAAAGGCTGTCGTTTATTGCCTTTCCCGGTTTTTTTATCATCACTTATTATTGCTCAATAACTCCGTCTGTCATGGTGTATTGCTCAAGTGAGCCTGCCTTGCCTTGTATGCAGATAAAAACCAAAGGCTCGTTGCCAGTGTTCTTAGTGCAGCGACTAACCTCTGGTGCAATCCTAATAACACTTCCTGACTCCACTTCAATTTCCTCATTGTCAAGAACAAAAATTCCCTTGCCTCTCAGAACTACATAAACTTCCTCGTTCTGCTTGTGGTGGTGGAAGAATGGAACTGCCTCGCATGGAGCGAGCGATCCGAACGACAACTCCACGGATGTTGTTCCCAACACGTCTTTCACAAAAGCCTTTCCCTCAAACTTGTCGAGGTTGCCGACCGATGCCACGCTATAGCCCTCAGCCGATTTCAATAATTCAGTCTTGTTCATATTCCATTTTGTTATTTTTGTCGCTGCAAAGTTACATGTTTTTCCTGACTCCTGCAAGAAGGTACAATAGGGGAAGTAAGTAACCTCAAAGAAACTAATGTTGATTATCAGTGGTTTACAGAATGAGTATTTATGAATAATTATAAGATCATATTATAGTATGGATTTTCCTATTGTATTATAGGGAAATACCCTTGCATGATTAACAGAAACCCATTACCTTTGCACAAAAATAACAAAATAGTAATTAATATGAGAAGTAAACTGATTATCATTATGCTGCTCTCTTTGATGGCAATGGGAGCAATTGACTCTAAGGCTCAGGATTTTAGACATAAGCATGAGCCAAGGGAACAAAGAATGTTCTGTCTCAGCGACGAGAAGTTCACCATATTATATAATAAGGTGAAGAACACCAGTTTCGATGCCCCCAAGATGGACCTCATAGAGGTGGCGAGTCTTGGTGCGTTTTATTCCTGCGAGCAGTGCGCGTCGATTATGAGCATATTCTCCTTTGGCGACAAGAAACTTGCCGCCCTCAGACTGATGGCTCCACGTATTGTCGACCCTCATCGTGCCTATCTGATATACGACAAACTCACATTCCAGAGCGAGAAGGACGAGGCAGCCAGGATTATAGGC
>CAMAGM010000142.1 GCA_945833995.1 uncultured Prevotella sp. | reverse complement strand
CGCTGATGCACTGCCATTTAGACCTTTCGTGACGGAACAGTATGAATAATGCAGGATAAAGTGAAAATACAGAGCAAACTAAAAGTCGGGCTATCCTTACGGACACCCCGACTTCCCTTTTTCAATAACACAATCGTTTATTATGGTGATGAAATTCTGAACTAACAACAATGGGCACTCTGTTAGAAAGGTTGAATTGCTGTGCGTTTTTGGCTGGCGCAGCAATTCAATTTTAAACCTTCAACGTTCATTCTACAACATGCAGCTCGTAACGCCAAGAGTGGTAGCTATAGCCGTAGCTATCGACACGATGAGCTGAATAATCAGCTTCCAAGTGTTTTTGTTTGTTGATGTACTCATAGTGAAAAAATTTTTGTTTGAAAATTTTTAGAGGTGAGGGGTGAGAGGTGAGAGATATGCTCTGCCCCTAAGTTTTGGAAGGTAGTGGGGAGAAGGTAGAGGGTAGAGATATGTTCTGCTCCTGGTTTGCGGTGGTGGCTGGGGGTGTGGGCGTCTCGCCCGCACAACCCGCCTACATTCCTCTGCCTGGCCGCGTTGCGAATTAAAGGATTAAAGAAACGAAGTTCGACGAAGTTAATTAAAAAATTAAAGTTCTTTTTCCGCAACCGATTTCCGCCTCGTGTAGGGACTTTACTTTATGTAAGTCCGCACGCCCAACGGGCGTTTTGGCTGCCTATAAAGCCTTCTGTCTTTTCCTCCTTTACACTGATTTTGTTGAACTAAAAACTTTGGTTTATGAAATTCGTATCATGGTACGAGAGCTGTTCTTTGGTGCTTTAAAGAGAGAAAAACAATAAAATCCTTGTGTTTCTTGATTTTTATTCCTACTTTTGCATAAGGAAGATTGTAATGTCATCGATTTTCCCTCAAATATAAAGAGGTGAGGCGGTTGTCTTGCCTCTTTTCTTATGCTTTTTTGAGAAAAATGATGGGATTTTTGCATTTTTCTGCTGAAAATCTGGAGATTTCAATTTAACCTGCATTATTCTTACTCTTGTCCCCAACGCCACCGCAAAGTCCCCAACAAAGGGCTCTTGCGGTGGCTTAACGTATTGTGACTGCGCAGATTAGGCCGTTACTCACATTCCCGCGGCACCGAATCGCTGCAATCCTTTAGGAGCGTCCTTGTCACTCCCACTCTATTGTCGAAGGTGGTTTTGAGGAGATGTCGTAGCAGACGCGGTTGACACCTTTCACCTTATTTATTATCTCGTTGGAGACTTTCGCCATGAAGTCGTAGGGCAGATGTGCCCAGTCGGCGGTCATGGCATCGGTTGACGTTACGGCACGTAGGGCTACGGGGTGCTCGTAGGTGCGCTCGTCGCCCATCACGCCTACGCTGCGCACGGTGGAGAGCAACACGGTGCCTGCTTGCCAGATCTGGTCGTAGAGCGACACCTCTATCTCGCCATCAGTCATGGCAGCGGGAACTCCTGCGGCAAGCACCTTGCGTGCCTCCTCGCCAGAGAGACGTACCTTATAGTCACGCAGTCCGCGGATGTAGATGTCGTCGGCATCCTGCAAGATGCGCACCTTCTCGGGAGTGATGTCGCCAAGGATGCGTACGGCGAGTCCAGGACCTGGGAACGGATGGCGCGTGATGAGGTGCTCTGGCATACCAAGCTGACGACCCACACGGCGCACCTCGTCCTTGAAGAGCCACTTAAGGGGCTCGCAGAGCTGCAGGTGCATCTCCTTCGGCAGACCACCCACGTTGTGGTGGCTCTTGATTACCTTACCTGTGATATTAAGGCTTTCGATGCGGTCGGGATAGATGGTTCCCTGTGCGAGCCACTTTGCTCCCGTGATTTTCTTTGCCTCGGCATTGAACACCTCCACGAAGTCGCGACCAATGATCTTTCGCTTCTGCTCGGGGTCGGTGACTCCCGCAAGGTCGAAGAAGAACTTTTCGCTGGCATCCACTCCAATGACATTGAGGCCAAGGCACTCATAGTCATGCATCACGTCGCGGAACTCGTTCTTGCGCAACATTCCGTGGTCAACGAAGATGCAGGTGAGGTTCTTGCCAATGGCACGGTTGAGAAGCACGGCGCAGACTGAGGAATCGACACCGCCAGAGAGACCGAGGATGACACGGTCGTCGCCCACCTGCTGCTTCAGCTCAGCCACTGTGGTATCGACAAACGACGCTGCGCTCCAACTCTGTGTGGAGCCGCAAATATCGACTACGAAGTTCTTCAGCAGCTGAGTGCCCTGAACGGTGTGGAACACCTCGGGGTGGAACTGCACAGCCCAGATTGGCTCCGTGCTTGCCGCATAGGCTGCAAAACGGACGTCCTCAGTGGATGCTATGCACTTGAATCCCTCAGGAATGGCGGTGATGGTGTCGCCGTGGCTCATCCAAACCTGTGAGTTCTGCTGGAACCCGTTGAAAAGCGGATTCTCCGTATCGACGGTCTTCAGATGGGCACGTCCATACTCGCGCGAGTCTGCCTTCTCCACACGTCCACCGAGGGTGTGGGAGATGAACTGTGCGCCATAGCAGATGCCAAGCACAGGCAGACGGCCTACGAACTGGCTCAGATCGACCTTGAAAGCCTCAGGGTCGTGCACCGAATAGGGCGAGCCGCTGAGGATTACGCCGATGACCGAGGGATCGTCCTTCGGGAACTTGTTGTAGGGCAGAATCTCGCAGAAGGTGTCGAGTTCACGCACGCGACGACCAATGAGCTGTGTCGTCTGCGAGCCGAAGTCGAGAATGATAATCTTCTGTTGCATGTTTCTTTTTTTTGTTTATTTGTTATTAATGAATTTCTCTGCTTTGTCGAGACTGTCGAGCTTTCCCACGTCGAGCAGCCTCAGGTCGTCCTTCACTACGCCTCGCACACTCATGGTCTCACATGCCTTGAGGTAGAAGTCGATGATGCCGAACTTCTGCTGCCACCCTGCCATCAGGGGGAAGAGGCGTGGGGAGAAGACGTGGATGCCGGAGAAGGCGTATCTGAGTGAGGAGTGAGGAGTGAGGAGTGAGGAGATGAGAGGTGAGGGGTGAGAGGTGAGAGGGGAGAGATTTGCTGGGCCTTTGGTTTCCCCTGTCTTCACATTTATCCACCCCGTGAGTTGCATATCGTCGCTGAACAAGAGGTAGCGAGAGGTTTCCCTTTGGCTTACCAGTAGCGTGGCATCGTTGTCCTGCGCCTTGTGGTAAAGGGCGGCGAGGTCAACATTGCTCAGGATATCGACATTATGTATAAGTATGGGCGAGTTGGCGTCGAACAGCGGTGCCGCCTTCTTTATTCCACCGCCTGTCTCAAGCAGCATCTCTGTCTCGTCGGAGACGCGGATGTCAAGTCCGAAGTTGCCATTGGCGGCAAGATAGTCGGTAATTTGGTTGGCGAAATGATGCACGTTGACCACTATGCGTCCAAATCCAGCCTCCTTGAGCTTCATCAGCACATGCCATAGCAGGGGCTGTCCTCCAACCCTCACCAGTGCCTTTGGCATTGTGTCTGTCATTGGGCGCAGTCGGGTGCCAAGTCCCGCCGCAAATATCATTGCCTGTCGCATGTCAAAATCTTTAATTTTGAGATTAATGTATTATAATATTAATGTTCAAGTTTCGCGAATCTCAGTTCCTTTTCCGTTCGCTCAACCATCTTTAATTCTTAACTCTTAATTTTTAACTCTTAACTCTTAATTCTTTTGAGCTGCAAGCTCAAAATGTATTCCCTGTTCTCGGTGTATTATCTCCACCTCGATGCCAAACTTCTCGTGTATGTGCTCAGCAAGGTGTTGTGCGCTATATACGCTGCGGTGCTGACCTCCTGTGCAGCCGAAGCAGAACATTAGCGAGGTGAATCCACGCTGCATGTAGCGTCGCACGTGGGCATCGGCAAGCCTATAGACACTGTCGAGGAAAGTGAGAATCTCACCGTCGTCCTCAAGGAAGCGTATTACAGGCTCGTCAAGTCCCGTGAGCTTCTTGTAAGGCTCGTAGCGTCCTGGGTTGTGGGTGCTGCGGCAGTCAAACACATAGCCACCGCCATTGCCCGATGGGTCCTCGGGAATGCCCTTGCGATAGGAAAAACTATAGATATGCACAACGAGCGGTCCCTTGCCATCGTATTTTGAGAATGTGGCAGGACCGTCTTGTGGATGGGCCTTGTATATGTTCTTGTCTGTCACCTTATAGCCATCGGCACGGTTCACGGCGGCCTGCTCTATGCGTGCGAACTGTGGAAGTTCGGTGAGCCTCCGCAGCATATCCATCATATATGGATAGGGGAAGCAGTCGAGTTTCAGCAACTCGCGCAGGTTCTGTATGGCTGGTGGGATGGAGTCGATGAAATGCTTCTTCTGCTCGTAGTAGCCACGGAAACCGTAGGCACCGAGCACCTGCAAGGTGCGGAAAAGCACGAAAAGGCTCAGACGCTCCACGAAATGGCGCGACGATGGCACCTCAGTGTAGTTCTTCAAAGAGTTGTAGTACTCATAGACCAACTCGCGCCTCAACTTGTTTGGATATTTAGCCGATGCCTGCCAGAGGAAGGAGGCAAGGTCGTAGTAGAATGGTCCCTTGCGCCCACCCTGGAAATCGATGAACAGGGGATTGCCCTCACTGTCGAGCATCACGTTGCGTGCCTGGAAGTCGCGATACATGAAACTCTCGCATTTCTCAGCCGTTAGGTCTTTTGCGAAGAGATGGAAGTTTGCCTCCAGCTTCAGCTCGTGGAAATCGAGGTCGGTAGGTTTCAGGAAACAATATTTGAAATAGTTGAGGTCGAAGAGCACACTGTTGGTGTCGAACTCTGGCTGCGGATAGCAGTTGGAAAAATCGAGTTCCCTCGCACCTCGGATCTGTATGTTTGGCAGCTCGCGTATGGTTCGCGCCAACAGTTCCTTCTCGTTGAGGGTGTAGCGTCCGCCAGCGTTGCGTCCTCCGGAAATGGCATCGAAAAGCGAGCAAGAGCCAAGGTCGGTCTGCAGATAGCATATCTCGTCGTCGCTCACGGCGAGCACCTTTGGCACTGGCAGCTTCCTCGACGTGAAATGGTTGCTAAGATAGACGAAGGCGTGGTTCTCGTCGCGGCTCGTGCCCACAACACCCACCACCGTGGAGCTATCCTTAGCCGTGATACGGTAGTATTCACGGTTGCTTCCAGCCCCCGCCATTTTTGAAATATTGGCAGGCTCCGAACCCGCCCATTGCCTATAAAGCTTCAATAGTCGTTCCATTATTGCAATATTTGCTGCAAAGTTAATGTAAAAAAGAGACAATCCAAAACAAAACTCCAAAAACTTTTGTTTTTATTTGGCAATGTCGCGACAAATGCTTACCTTTGTGGCAGAATAAACATTTAATACGCAACTAAATGGAATTGACCACATATATTGGCATACTCGTAGTGCTCGCCACGCTCTTCATAATAGTGGTGCTACGCATCATGCGCCTCAAGCACGAACTTGAGGCTAAACTCACCCAACTGCGCTCGCTGATTGACGTATGGCAAAACAAGAAAATACTGTCATACAACGAGGCGGCAGAGCATTTTATTGAGGAGATTGAAGCCGAAGAGATTAAGAAGGAGGCTGAAGAAGCAGATGAAGAGAAGGAGGAAGCTGCGGAAGAGGCGGAGCTGACTACGGAAGAGACAGAGTTGCCTGCGGAAGAGGTGGAGACACCTTCAATCGAGGAAACCGAGGAAGAGGAGAAGAAGGCTGAGCCTTCGGAGACCTCAAGGATGCTTTTTGCGAGAATTGTCAGGCTAATGGAGGTTGAGCACATCTACACCGACGAGGACCTGACACGCGACATGCTTGCGAAACGGCTTGGCACAAACTACAAATATGTGGTGAAGGCTATAAAGGATTGCGACAACGGCAACAGCCTCATCAACTTCGTCAACACCTACAGGCTCCGACACGCCACACGACTGCTGACGGAAACCTCCGACCCTATCGTGTTGGTGGCAGAGTTGTCGGGATTCTCACAGCGAACGCTGACACGACTCTTCCAGACACAATATGGCATGTCGCCAGCGGAATATAGAAGGAAAAAAGCGTAGAAAACAGCGATTTTTCCCGTTTTGGCGAGTTCTTTTCCCGTTTTGTCACGTCAGATACAGCAAAAACAACTAATTTTGCAGCAGAAAAAAAGTCAAACATTTAAAACATCATCAACGTATGACAACTATGATAACACTATTATCAATTGCACTCATTGCGGCATTTGCAACCTTCGCATACTACCGTAGGCGCGTGGCACGAGCAGACAGTGCCATAGAGCGACTCGAAACTGAAATAGCGGAGATGGACTCCAAGGCGACAAGCCACAAGACGGAAAGCAAATGCAAGGTAGTCTGCCTTGGCGACGACGCTATGGAGTTAGTGGCTGCGGCTGCAAAAAACAACAAAGGGTCATTGTCGGACGGCTGGACAAAAAAATAGGCTGGACAAAAAATGGGCAGGACTTGAAGCTACAGGAAGAATACGGTCTTACGCATAAAAGCGCAGGACCGTTATTTTTTTGCATTCGGCAGAGAAGGGGGAAAAGAAAAATCGGCTGCCTCACGGCAACCGATTCCCAAAAAACAAACTACTTAAAAACTAATCTACTAAAACAAATCAAAAA
>CAMAGM010000141.1 GCA_945833995.1 uncultured Prevotella sp. | reverse complement strand
TTAACTCCTTTAACTCCTTTAACTTCTTTAACTTCCATCACTTCCGAAAGTTGAGCATTTTATTGTTAAACAAACTTCTTTCTCGTTCTCTATCAGCCCCATCAGCTTCTCAAGTGCTATGCGGCTCCACATCAGCCTGCCCACATAAAGGTTCTCGCCCACCAGTATGCATCCCGCAGTGTCCTCCACCGTGTTGCCCGCATGAATCCTGATGCCCTCAAACCCCGGCACTCCCACCAGCAGCGGCAGATAGCGTCCAAACCTTGGCGACATCGTTGTCACCACGCGGTAAGTCCCCTCAGGCACCGCCGACTTCCCCGGCACTTTCCGTTCGCCGCCCTCATAGTCGCGCCACGCAGGCTCCAGTGTGTCGCAAATCCTCTCTCCCTTCTCGTCCGTCAGCCGACCGATTGTATAGTCCGGTCGCTTGGCAATTCTTGTCAGTGTAAGTTTCATACTTTTTCTCCACAAAATAAGTTAAGGAAATACTGTTGACCCCTGCCCGTTATCATCGGCGTAACCGAAAGTTCCATGCCGTGGTCTGTTGCCACCCAACACTCTCTCACAGCCATGATTCCGCGCTCCACCCATTTCTGCATCGGCTCGCGTGTCTGCTTGAAGATGTAGCCGTTCTCCCTGAGCCAATTGAACAAACGCTGGCGACCAATGTCGATGCCGTTCTCGTAGAGAATCTTTGCCATCTCGCCCACCATGATGTTCTCCGTCGAGCCTGTAACGCGTCTGCCAAGGTCTGCCATGGGGCGCTGCTCCTCCAGCAGCTTGTCCTTCTCTTCCAATGTGCGCTGCATGATGTCAAGAGCCTTAGCCAGAATAGATTTCTCGTCGTCGTCCTCATCCAAGGGAATATAACCCCCTGTCTTGCGGATCTGTGGCAGCACCGTATTGAACACCCAATCCTGAAACTCCTTCGCCTCCTTCTTCTTCGACTGGAAGATGCAGCGGTAGAGATTAGCCTCGCCGATGTAGGTCATCGATACGGTTCGAGTAAACTCACCATGCTGATTTTTGCCTTTTGTGGTAACCTCCACGAAATGGAGGTTACCAGAATCGAGCCTCGTTTTCACCTGCGATGGGTTGTCAAGTCCAAGTGCCTTGCAAACGTCCATAAGGCAGAAAAGCACTTCCTTGTTCTTGTTGACTGCAATCCTGACTTCGCCGAAATCAGAATTAGTAAAAACCTTTATTTCCATACAGTTTGTAAATTATGTTTGTTCTTTTGTTGCTGCAAAGTTAAGACAAAAAAACAAGAGCAACCGGCAGGTAACTGACCACTGACATAACCAGTGCCACTACCTGCCGGTTGCTCCAATGTGAGTCAACGACAATTAAAAAAAACTATTTCAAGGCATCCTTGAACTCTCTCTGCAAGTCAGCGAAATATTTCTGATTCAAGGCCTTGCTGCGTTTGTTGCATAGATCTTCTATTTCCCACAAGTCCTCGAAAGGCTTCCACCTCGGCGACAAGTTGAGGCAATCCGCCATCACGTCGGCAAGCACGGCAGCCTTGTTCTCGCTGAGCCTTGGCTTACGGTTTGCGTCCACCCAACCTCTATCCTCGGCTATTTCCCACAACCGCAGAGCCTCAGGGGATTCAAGTGGCGAAAGCTCCGACACAAATTCCATGTCCGTCTCGCGCTGCACTATCTCCACAGCTCCAACCATCTCCTCGTATGTCGCGCTCTCGCCACTCATCACGATTTCCCTCTCGTCTGCCGTTGCCGATGCCGGGCGCGTCTCCACATACCTCGCCTTCTCTCCCGTCATCAAAATTCTTCTTGCCATAGTCCCTTACTCCATTTTGTTGTTGTTCTCGTTGTAAACAGCATCGTTGCCGGTCATCGTAACGTCGTTGGTTATCGACGATACGTTGCCGGTGATGAAAGTGTTATGCGTTGCGTTGGGATTGTCTTTCACCTCCGTTGCCTTCTTGCATATCTTTATAATTTCGGCGGAAACGTTATCCCAAAGTGAGTTGTTCACCAACCAGTGGCTTGACATCTGGGCATTCCATGGCATGGAGTGGAAATTTTTGTCCAACAATTGCGCCGTCAGAGGGATTATACCCTCCGACATAAACACGTTCAGGATGTTTATGTTCACATTCTTCGCAACATTCTTCTGTGTCAGTTCCAAAATCTGGAGTTTTGCCTCATCCATCTGTCCCTCCAGCTCAGCTACACGGCGACGTAAAGCATCGTTCTCACTCAACAAACGTTGCATTTCAGCATCGTTCTTCTCCACTCTTGTGTTAAGCTGCTTCATTTGCACCTCCTGTTTACCTATCGTTTTCGACATGTTGGATGTAATATTTATGAAAGTCGTCAATTCCTCAGTGTTCATTTCCATAGTTTCGTTCCCTTTCTTTTGTCGTAGTTGTTTGTAATTTATTCAAGTTTCTGATTTGATAAACCTTTGGAGTTCATGGAGTTAAAGGAGTTAAAGGAGTTAAAGACAATAGTTTTCCGCTTCCTTTATGGAGTTTTTCTGGTTTGGACATTCGTCTTTAACTCCTTTAACTCCTTTAACTTCTTTAACTTCCATCACTTCCGAAAGTTGAGTAATTTAAAAAATGCCGTGGACTGTCACCTGTACCTTAGGTTTGAAAACCTATGATATTACAACTCCCGAATCTCCTCCTCGCTCAGTCCCGTTAATTCTTGTATGTCAGCTACAGAAGACCCCTTGCTTTTCATTTTTCGGGCTATAGCCAAAACCGTTTCTGTACGACCTTCAGCACGACCTTCCTCACGTCCTTCCTCACGACCTTCCTCACGTCCTTCCTCACGACCTTTCTCCAGTCCTTTCTCCAGTCCTTGCCTTACACCACTCTCATATAGTGTGCTTTCCGTTCTGATGATGTCCCAAAACTTGTCGTAGCCAAGAAGCTGCTCGGGCGTGTATGCCGACTCCTCAACAATCCCCATCGCCTTGTTTATCTCAGGATTGTCAAGCAGCTCCTGCGGGATGGTCTCCATATAGCCGTCTATCTCAGTGAGATAGCGCAGCCAAAGGACTTGCATCTTCTTCTCGTTCATGGTGTGCGGCGTGAACTTGGGCAACTCAACGAACACAAGGTGCAGACCGTCTATCACCTTCTCCGTATGCTTCTCATGAACCATGCGGTAGTAGTGGTAGTATTCCTTTACGTCGCCAAGGAAAACGTCGTTCACGAGGTTGAGCGAATAAACAGGCTCAAGGAGGTTGTAGTCCTCGTTCCTGTCGAGCTGGCGCACGTATGCCTTGGCGGAGTTGAACATCACCCTCTGCATGAACTCCGGCGACCACACCATCTGCATCTCCACGATGAACTGCCTGCCGCGCTGGTCACGGCACCGAACATCCACGATGCTGAACTTGCGCAGTGGGTTGTCCGGCACCATCTCGGGTGTCAGATACTCCACTGACTCTATCTCCTCATTTTTCTTTAATGGGAGAAGGGCATTGAGCAGACTGATGACGAGATCAGGATGCTCGCCGAATACCTTCTTGAAGGTGAGGTCTGCCTTTGGGTCAAGATAACGTTTTGCCATATTTCCACTCTTATGTTTGCTTTCCTTTTGCAAAAGTAAGAAAAAGAATTGAGAACGGCAAGCATTTCATCGTTTTTCTTTCTGCAAACCCCAAAAATGACATTCACATTCCAATGATAATCACAAAATGCCGAAAACAAAAATACCGCAATGCCGAGAGCGACGAGGGACTGTCCCCTGTCCTATCTTTGCCCCCTCCCATGCGTTTGTAAAGCCGAGCCGATGCCAACTGGGGGTGTGGGCGTCTCGCCTGCACCTCGCCGTATGATCGCATTGCGGGACAGTGACCTGTCACTTGTCCTGCCGTTCAGTAACTTGCTCTCCACCAAAGGTAGGGGGAGTCCCCCGAAGGGGGGAGGGAGTATGTACTCCCTCGGTTGAAGCCCCCATCACTACATGACACACCCTTGTTGTAGAATTGTTATTTCTTACAACATATCACCATTCGAGTCTCCGGGCTGTTCATGTGTCATATTGAAATCAATAACCTCTGAACCTGATCCTGCCAACATCTGTTGATGCCCTATCTCATACACCTTCATCTCAGGCTTGATATATTTTTTCTTCATCATATCATTCTGTTTTATTTGATTATTACTTTCTTTCCATTATTGATATACACTCCCTTCGTAGGCTTGCTCACCTTGCGGCCTTGCAGGTCGAAGATGCCTTCGGCATTGCGGTGCGAGCTTTCGTCTGTGACAGTGATACACTCTATGCCTGTGGTCTCGCCATCATCGCCGGGGAAGACGAAGCCGCGGATTGAGGCGCCTGACGGTTTTGTCACAGTCGCGGTAGCTACTTTAAGATAAGCCTTGCCCGGAGTGGCATTTACGTAAGAGCCGTCTTTGTACGTAGTCCCATTCACAGTGGCGACTCCGAGATAGAAGCCTAAGTTGTCCTCGTTTTGAATTGTATTATATGTCAGACGATAGAGTGTATAATTAGCATCGCCACCAACCGGACCCGCCGTTGAAGGAGTAGCCACAAGATTATTGTTAGCATACTCCACCTTTGACAACCCGTTGCTCTCATTCGCCTTGACATTCACATACTCGCCATCAGTCTTCAGCAGCACACCTTCGCCCTTTGCCACTTGGTTTTCGTCGCGTTCTGACAATGTCATCGTGCCTGCGCTTACAGTGGCATTATAAACCTTGAGCGTTCTGTCTGATGGAACGGAAAGGGTGACGTCGGTTGTCAAGTCGCTGAACGTTGCCCAATATGTACCGTCTTCTTTCTTATATGCTGTAGTAATCAGCTTATACGGGGAACCTGGAACTGGATAGTTATCTGTTCCGAGTTGCTGTCCGAAAGGCTTGGAGCCGTCAGATGTGCCGTTGTTAATCGTCATGCAGAGCTTACCCGAGGCCACATCATCCGCATCGACCTGAGTTATGCCTGTCACCGTGCCTCCAAGAGGATCGACATAGTAGCAGTTGGTAGCTGTGGCCTTACTCTCGTTACGGCTGACGATGTTGCTGTTATCGGAAGATACGGTGAAGGTGGCAGAGACATAGGTGTTGTTGATGACCGATGAAGCGTTTGTCCATCCTACGATACCGCCGCAGCAACTGGTGGAACTACCATTGATGGCTCCCGTCACAGCGCAGTTGTTGATGTTGAGTGTGCCTTTATCCACCACACCGATGATACCTCCGTGCGTGCCGTCACCGTTGACTGTCGATTCTATCACTACATCAGAGATACAGTTCTCGATAGTCCCCAGCCCTGTACCTTGCTTATGCATGGCGAAACCGGCTGCATACTTCACAGAGGTGTTGATGGTTCCCGTCACTTTCATGTTCTTGATTGTGCAGGCTCCTATCTGTCCGAACAGTGCCACATCTTCCGATCCACTTTGGTTGACGGTCACCGTATGACCCTTGCCATCGAACGTGCCAGTATAGGGATTTGACTCAGACTTGCCAATGGCAGTGAAGTTGCCGGTGAAGGTGATGTCGTTGGTGAGGATGGCGCACGCCGTTGTCTTTCCTCCATTCACGACGTTGGCAAACCAAGTGAGGCTGCTGGCATCACTGAGCTCGTATGGTGACGCTTCCGTACCATCGCCAACGAGGAAGAAGGGCTCCAGTCCTTCACGGTCGGCGGTTGTTGTCCATGAGCCTCTCAGTCGGAGAATATAATTACCACTAATGGCTTCTTTTGATTTCTGGCGCACACCGATGATGTAGGTCTTTCCCTGAGTAACTGCGTATGTGAGGGAGAAGTCGGTTTCCTCCGTACTCTCATCATCGTTGGTTGCTGCCGCTGTCACTTCACTGCCAAGGGCTGTCCACAATGCGCCCTCTGTGTCGGCATCGCCATAGGCTTTCACATAGAGTGTTCCTGTGCCGTCAGCCACATACCTAAAGAGGTTATAGCCATACTGCGATTTGTAATCATCCGTCATGTCTATCGTGACATCAGTGTCGCCAAGAGAAACGACTGGCATGGCAGTGCTGCAGTTCTTGCAGATATAATCCTCACCAAAGTCATGGTGAGCATGTTGTCTAAGAAGTACAACATCCTCGATGAGTTGGGTCATTGCCTCGTCTTTATAGGTCCTGTGGCAATCATTACACTCATAATATTCCACATTGCCGTTCGTGCATATATTAGGCACGGCAGGATGATAAGTAGGTGTGCCGTGGGTGACGGTCACCGTTGCTTCAGAAGCATTGTTGGTGAAAGTGCCGGTAAAGTCGGTATAGGTGCATTTCATTGCTGCATTTTGTGGATAGATGGGCTTGCCTCCCAATGTGGGATAGTCATCGGTGCCGATGGACTGTCCCCATGCGCCTACCACCTTCTCTGCATTGAGTAGCCATGTGCCCCAGCCATTCTTCAGTTGGTCCTTGCTCATGCCCGTGGCATCGCTTTCTTTCACTGTGGAATAAGAAGAAATTCCGCCAAACGCTTTGGTGGCCTGCGCCGTGGTGCCGTAAGATAATTGGGCCTCGCTGTTGTATATTACATTGCCCGATATGGTCACATTCTGGAAAATCTCTCCCACCACAAGACCAGTATAAGCCGATGATGTTTCAATACAAGTTACATTTCCTGACGAGAATACATTCTCAATTGTTACGTCTGCACTTC
>CAMAGM010000140.1 GCA_945833995.1 uncultured Prevotella sp. | reverse complement strand
GTGAACCATAGCGTACCACAGTGCATCACAGTGCATCGGACGACTTGCCGGATGTTGTAACTTTGCAGCGGAAATCAGCCCCCTCCAGCTCCCCCAAGGGGGAGAGCCACGTTGGCGTTTCCACTGTGCGCAGCCATCACTCCCCCCAGGGGGAGACGGAGGAGGCTTCCAATAACGCCCGATGGGCGTACGGACTTACATAAAGTAAAGTCCCTACCGCCGGAGGATTATTCCTCATACTTTTTAAACCCTTCAAACTTATGTTCAAAATTACTTCCGAAAGTTGAGTTATATTCATGGACAGTATCTGTAGAGCCCACCTTTATTTATGACTATTTAATCCTACAGTTGGCTGTTTTCCATTCCGCCATTTGACAATCTTGATAACTATTCAAGATTGTTATGTCCTCCTTGCCAACGCTAACTCAGGGTTTGCCGAGCAGAAGACAACTGCTATGTCTTGTATATTAAAAAAACAATAAAGGCTGACTGTCTGTAAGACAATCAGCCTTCTGCGCTTCAGGATGGGCTTGAACCAACGACCCCATGATTAACAGTCATGTGCTCTAACCAACTGAGCTACTGAAGCAGTGTTTTGCGCCTCATTTCTGAATTGCGATGCAAAGGTACGGCGTTTTTTTGAAACCACCAAACTTTTTTGCAAAAAAATGAAGAAAAAGGGTGATTTTTTTCATTTTTATGGCAAAATGTGGTGTTTTTAGGGGTAAAAGCACTATCTTTGCAAAAGTTTTAGCACATATAAGCATAAAAGAATAATGAAAAGAATTGTCGCACTTTTATTACTCATGGTGGCATTTTTTTGCCAGATGGGGGCTCAGCAGAAGAAAAACCACAATTTTGAAGTGGCAAAGAACCTGGATATATTCAATAATATATATAAAGGTCTTGACCTGATGTATGTAGATACGCTAAACCCACAGGAGGTGATTGGCAACGGAATAAAGTCGATGCTACGCAGCCTCGACCCTTACACGGAATACTATCCCGAGGAGAAATCGAAGGAGCTGAAGATGATGCTCACGGGAAAGTATGCGGGAATAGGGTCGATAATAAGATGGCACCAGAGATTGAAGACATCGGTGATTGACGAGCCTTACGAGGGTATGCCAGCCGCCGAGGCGGGGCTGAGGAAGGGCGACATAATACTCAGCATAGATGGTGAGGACATGACGGGCAAGGACACGAAATATGTCAGCGACCACCTGAAGGGCAACGCGGGCACCTCGTTTTTGCTGAAGATAAGGCGACCATCGACAGGCAAGGTGATGAAACTTAAACTGACCCGACAGAACATCAAGGAGGCTGACATTCCTTACTACGGAATGTTGAAGGACGACATAGCTTACATTAACTTCCGCTCTTACACCGAGGGCTGCGCCCGAAACATGAGGAACGCCTTCATAGAGCTGAAGAACAAGGGGGCGAGGAAACTGATTCTCGACCTGAGAGGCAATGGCGGAGGAGCGGTGCAGGAGTCGGTGGACATAGTGAACATGTGGCTGCCGAAGGGCATGACCATAATAAGCCAGAAAGGAAAGCTAGCACAGGCAAACCACGACTACGTGACGCGACTGGAGCCTGTGGATACGGTGATGCCGATAGTGGTGCTGGTGGGCGGAATAACGGCAAGCTCGAGCGAGATAACCTGTGGCTCGCTACAAGACCTCGACAGGGCAATAATATTAGGTACGCGCACGTATGGGAAAGGATTGGTGCAGGCGACGATTGACGTGCCCTACAACGGAAGCCTGAAACTGACCACGGGAAAATACTATATTCCGAGCGGTCGCTGCGTGCAGGCGGTGAACTACAAGCATAGCGGCGGTGGCTACAAGGAGACCATTCCCGACAGCCTGACAAGGGTGTTCCACACGAGGAACGGACGTGAGGTTCGCGACGGCGGTGGAATTAAGCCCGACGTGGAGGTGGCACCCGACACTCTGCCCAATATTGCCGTGTATATTGACAGGCTCGACTCAATGGAGGTGATGTTCGACTATGTGGCAGAGTATGTGGCAAAACACGAGACGATAGCCCCTGCACGCGACTTCCGACTGAGCGACGCAGAGTTTGCCGACTTCAAGCTGCGCGTTGTGGAAAGTGGATTTGACTACGACCCCGAGAGCGACAAGGCTTTGGGCGAACTGGAGAAGTTGGCACGGTTTGAGGGATACTACGACGACGCGAAGGAGGAGTTTGCGGCACTGCGCAAGAAACTGAAGCACGACGTGGCACGCGACATAGAGAAGGAGAAAGAGACGCTGAGGGAGATGCTGGAGCGCGACATCGCGTCGGCATATTATTTCCAGGCGGGCGGCATAGAGAACTCGCTTATGTACGACAAGCAACTGAAGGAAGCCGTGAGACTGCTGGAAAACGTAGAGGAGTATGAGAAGGTGCTTAATGTTAAATAAGCTTAACTTTATGGTTAAATCTCTGCCTCGGCTTCAATATCTTGGATTTTATTAGTACCTTTGCACTCGTTCAGTGGAATGAGGAGCTTCTCCGAAAGCTCCTCATTCTTGTTTTTTAAAATGGGGGTGGTCCCAATAAATTATAAGATATGATAGAGAAGACTGTAGTTAAGACTTTAGTGGAAGAATGGTTGACAAGCAACGACTATTTCCTTGTCGATGTGATGTTCACTCCCGACGACCGTATCGTCGTAGAGATTGACCATGCCGACGGCGTATGGATTGAGGACTGTGCCGAACTGAGCCGTTTCCTTCAGGAGAAGCTCGGCGAGGACCTTGGCGACTATGAGCTTGAGGTTGGCTCGGCAGGCATTGGTCAGCCGTTCAAGGTTCCACAGCAATACCAGAACCACATAGGAAAGGAAGTGGAGGTGCTGACCGCCGACGGCAAGAAGGTCCAGGGCATCCTGAAGAGCGTCGATGGCGACGACTTTGTAGTGACAGCCGTGGAGAAGCAGAAGGTGGAGGGCAAGAAGCGTCCCGTGATGGTTGAGGTGGACAAGGCTTTCAACATGAATAATATAAAATATACAAAATACTTATTAAGTTTCAAGTAATTAGCTATGGCAGCAAAGAAAGAAGAGAAGGGTCCAAGCATGATTGAGACCTTTCAGGAATTCAAAGAGACAAAGAACATCGACCGCACGACCCTTGTGAGCGTGCTTGAGGAGAGTTTCCGCAATGTTATTGCGAAGATTTTCGGCAGCGATGCCAACTTCGATGTCATTGTCAATCCCGACAAGGGAGACTTTGAAATCCACCGCAACCGCATCGTGGTTGCCGACGGCGAGGTGAAGGACGAGAACAAGGAGATCTCGTTGAGCGACGCCCAGAAGATTGAACCCGACTACGAGATTGGCGAGGAAGTGAGCGAGGAGGTGAACTTCAGCAAGTTTGGCCGCCGTGCCATCCTCAACCTCCGTCAGACGTTGGCATCAAAGATTCTGGAACTGGAGCACGACTCGCTCTACAATAAGTATAAGGACAAGGTCGGCACGGTGGTTAGCGCCGAGGTCTATCAGATGTGGAAGCGCGAGGTGCTGCTCATCGACGATGAGGGCAACGAGTTGCATTTGCCAAAGAGCGAGCAGATAAGCCGCGACAACTACCACAAGGGCGAGACGGTGAAGGCCGTGGTGCTGCGTGTTGACAACGAGAACAACAACCCACGCATCATATTGAGCCGCACGTCGCCAATGTTCCTTGAGCGATTGCTTGAGGCTGAGGTGCCAGAGATCAACGACGGCCTGATTACCATACGCCGCGTTGCCCGCATGCCAGGCGACAGGGCAAAGGTGGCAGTGGAGAGCTACGACGAGCGCATCGACCCAGTAGGAGCCTGCGTGGGTGTCAAGGGTAGCCGCGTGGCAGGTATCGTGCGCGAGCTGTGCAACGAGAACATCGACGTCATCAACTACTCAAGCAACATACAGCTGTTCATCCAGCGTGCCCTTGCTCCAGCAAACGTGTCGAGCATCACCATCGACCAGGAGAACCGCAAGGCAGAGGTCTATCTGCAGCCCGACCAGGTGTCGCTTGCCATTGGCCGTAGCGGTATGAACATCAAGCTTGCCAGTATGCTGACAGAATACACCATCGACGTGTTCCGCGTGGTTAGCGAGGGCGAGGCAGACGAGGACATCTACCTCGACGAGTTCTCTGACGAGATTGACCAGTGGGTTATTGATGCCATCAAGGCAATAGGTCTTGACACGGCGAAGGCTGTGCTCAATGCCCCACGCGACATGCTCATTGAGAAGGCCGACCTTGAGGAGGAGACCGTTGACCAGGTGCTTCACATACTCAAGGCAGAGTTTGAGCAGTAAAGGAAGACCCCAATTTATAAATTTTGAATTTTGAATTTGAATTTTAAATTGTGATTATTGATTTTTAATTTCTAATTTTTAATTTTATCAGACGTGGGCATCAGATTAAATAAAGTATTAACAGAATTGAATATAGGATTTCAAACGGCAGTTGATTTCCTGAAAAACAAGAAAAGCTTGGGTGAGATAAAGGATGACGCCAATCTCTCAACCAAGATTTCCGATGAGCAGTATAGTGCCCTCGTGCGTCAGTTCAAGGGCGACAAGGACATTAAGAATGAAGCTGAGAAGCTGGCAAAGAAGGGCAAGGAAAAGAAGACCGAGAAGAAACCGACTAAGGCAGAGGACCTTGTGACGAAAGTGCAGAAGTACACCCCGCTCGGAAAGATTGACCTTGACAATGTCGGCAAAACCGCAAAACCTTCATCTGATGCTTCAGAAACGACTTCCACCAACGAGGTTGCTGCCGAGAGCCCAAAGGTGGAGAAGCAGCCAGCAACAGCGGAGGCAAATCCACAGGCGGCAGGAAACAACGCAAGGCCTGAGGCAAAAGCCGACAACGACACAAAGACTGCAAGCACTGAAGGCAATGCCGCCAAGACCGACAAGGCACAACAGGCAACGCGCCCAAACAAGGCTGAGGCAGGCAATGCAAATAGAAAAGACAAACAAGACAACGTGAAGGATGCGACGCCGCGTGACAACAGAGCCTCGCAAGCCAGTCAAAACAACAACAACGTGGACAACAATGCCAACCGAAACCGTCAGCAGAACGGTAGAAACCAACAGGCTGGACAAGAGAACAGACAGCCAAAACAGGCTCAGGAAGAACGCAGCGAGGAAGTGAAGATCTTTACGCTCAAGAGCGAGAAGAAACTGGCTCCTAAGGTGAATGTATTGGGTAAGATCGACCTTGACGCCCTGAATCAGAGTACGAGACCCAAGAAGAAATCGAAGGAGGAGCGCAAGCGTGAGCGTGAGGAGAAGGCCATGCACAATGGCGAGAAGAAAAAGCGCGTACGCATAAACAACGAGCGCGTGGACATTGAGGCTGCTGCCAACCAACAGGGAGGCAACGGCGGAAAGAAGAAAAAGAACAAGGGCGGAAACGGAAACAACAGCGGCGGCAACCAGCAGGGTGGCAACAACCAGCAGGGTGGCGGAAAGAACCGCAACAAGCAGAAGAACCGTCCGCAGAAGCCGCTTGAGGTGAGCGAGGAGGACGTAGCACGCCAGGTAAAGGAGACGCTCGCACGTCTGACAAACAAGAACCAGAACAAGAAGGGCGCAAAGTATCGCCGTGAGAAGCGCGAGGCTGTCCAGGAACGTCTCAACGAGGAGATGCTTGAGGAACAGGCAGAGAGCAAGATACTGAAACTGACGGAGTTCGTTACCGTCAGCGAGCTTGCAACGATGATGAACGTTCAGGTGAACAAGGTTATCGGTACCTGCATGAGCGTGGGCATCATGGTGTCTATCAACCAGCGACTTGACGCTGAGACCATCAACCTCGTGGCAGAGGAGTTCGGCTTCAAGACAGAGTATGTGAGTGCCGAGGTGAGCGAGGCTGTAAGCGAGGAGGAGGACGACGAGAACGACCTCATCCCACGAGCCCCAATCGTAACCGTGATGGGACATGTTGACCATGGTAAGACCTCACTGCTCGACCACATACGCAAGTCGAACGTCATTGCCGGTGAGGCGGGAGGTATCACACAGCACATCGGTGCATACAACGTGACCCTTGGCGACGGACGAAAGATAACATTCCTCGACACCCCAGGTCACGAGGCGTTCACCGCCATGCGTGCCCGTGGTGCCCAGGTAACGGACATCGCCATCATCATCATCGCAGCCGACGACAGCGTGATGCCTACCACCCGTGAGGCAATTGCACACGCACAGGCAGCCAACGTTCCTATGGTGTTCGCCATCAACAAGATAGACAAGCCGGGAGCCAACGCCGACAAGATTCGCGAGGACTTGGCAAACATGAACCTCCTTGTGGAGGAATGGGGCGGCAAGTACCAGTGCCAGGAGATTTCAGCCAAGAAGGGCATTGGCGTGCAGGAACTGCTTGAGAAGGTGCTCCTCGAGGCAGAGATGCTCGACCTCAAGGCTAATCCAAACCGTAGGGCTACTGGCTCAATCATCGAGTCGTCGCTCGACAAGGGTCGTGGCTACGTCTCAACCGTACTCGTGTCAAACGGTACGCTGAAGGTGGGCGACATAGTGATAGCAGGAACAAGCTATGGCCGCATAAAGGCAATGTTCAACGAGCGCAACCAGCGCATAGAGAAGGCAAGTCCAGCCGAGCCAGCCATCATCCTTGGCTTGAACGGCGCTCCTACGGCAGGCGACTCGTTCCACGTGATGGAGACAGAGCAGGAGGCAAAGGAGATTGCCAACAAGCGTGAGCAGCTGCAGCGTGAGCAAGGCCTGCGTACACAGACCCGCATCACCCTCGACGACATCAGCCACCGCATCGCACTTGGCTCGTTCAAGGAACTCAACCTCA
>CAMAGM010000139.1 GCA_945833995.1 uncultured Prevotella sp. | reverse complement strand
TCCCCCTTGGGGGAGACGGAGGGGGCTGATTTCCGCTGCAAAGTTACAACATCCGACAAGTCGGGTGATGCACTGTGATGCACTGTGGTACGCTATGGTTCACCAAGGCTATCGACAATCAGTCTTACCTCCTTTGAGGAGAAGAAACGGCGTTGCGGAGTGTAGCCGATGGCACGCAAGGTGTCGTCAAGTTCCCTGCAGCGGCTTATCCATCGCGCCAGCTTGTTTGTGGCGGCATGGGGTGTGAGGTTGGGGAAATACATCATCGCCAACTCACGCTTTGAGTAACATCTTATTCGCATACATAGTTGTTTTTAATGTCTAAACTACTTGTTTCCGACCCATAAACAAGGGGTTTAGGGAAGGGGAAGTCGCTTTGCGAAATTAAAGAATTAAAAATTAAAGTTCGTTGCGGTTGGGTTGTTTGAATGTGGAGAGAGGAGTGAGGAGCGAGGAGTGAGATTACCGAGGTGCATCCGAAAATTCAAACCTTTCAAACCCTTCAAACATTTCAAACCACTCAAACCATTCAAACCATTAATATCGCATAGCGACCCGCCCCTAAAACACGACTGGTATCCAATAGCTCGTGTCGATGTCCCGCACGTCGCCTTGCAGCGGTGCGGAGTGCATTATCTCACGCTTGCAACTCTCGGCAGAGGGGCGTTCGTCGTAGCGGCCGCACGGCTGTCGCATGAAATAGAGGTTTCCCGTATGACACACCTCCTGGTCGCGCACTTTCATCACGTTCACTACCGTATAGCTCGGATTGGCACTGCCATTGTCCTCCGTGCCACTGCCATAGACAAACTCTCGTTTCACCGCCAGTAGGTAGTCGGCGAGGTTTGCCCAGTGTGCGCTGCCAGCTATTGTGTACTGGTCCACCGTCTCATATTTCCCGCTCTGGTCTTTCTGTAGCTTGCGGGGATGACAGACAATCATTATCCAGATGTTGCGCAGCCTACCCCACGACTGCAGCGTGGTGAGCACCTGTTTTATCTGCAGTGTCTCACTCTCGATGTTACGGTCGGGCTCGATGAAGAGATAAGGGTCGATATAGAGGAAATGGACTGGCTGGCGGTGGCGCACCTCCTCACACAGACGGATGATGTTGTTGGGTGTCGGTGGCGTATTGCCAAAGGAGATATTAGCCATGCGGCTGTCGAGATAGCCTATCACGGAGTCCATCATCTCGTCGGTCATATCCTCAGGATGTGTCGTTCCCATGGCAATGCGCACCACGTTGGCGACATGCTTGTCCTTGTTTGGCTCCTCGAAGCTGCAGAAGCACACGCCAAGGTCGTGGTGACACATCAGATGGCACAGTAAGGTACGCGACCAGCTTGTCTTTCCCTCCGACGGGGCTCCTGTGACGATGATCAGTCCACCCTCGCCAGTGAAACGCAGATGACGGTCGGTGAGAGGTCCGAAACCAGTGCCGTAGCCGTGGTCGTAGTTGCCTTTCAGCACTTCCTTTATGGCAGAGACGCGCGAGTTGTTGAACACCACCTGTGGGCTGTCGGGAAACCTCGCGTTGTCTATTATCTGCCTCACACCGTCCTCGCCATAAAGCGCCAGCACCTCTGCGATGTCCTTACAGGAGTAGGGCAGGCGCGTGACACTCACCTGACGTCCCAACCTAACGCCAAAGTACTCCCTCACGTTGTGCATCATCTCATAGCCCGCCTCGTCCTCGTCGTGGCAAATCACCACTCGGGTGACTGGACGCAGCCACTCACGGAATGCCGACATATACGTCTCTGGCTTGGCACCCGCCCCGTTTGGCGTGGAGATGACATAGCGGAAACCGCAGCTCAGCAATGCGCAGCAGTCTTTCTCACCCTCGGTGACGATGAGCGTTATTCCCGTGGCGTCGCCCACGCGGTCGGGCCAGAGACAGTCGATATTATAGGGAGCCATGGGCAGCATCTTGTCCTTTAGCGTCAGTTGGGTGAACTGCTTGGCATCCACGGCACGGTATTTCACGTTGCACACACGTCCCTCCACGGTGTTCACATACGCCAAGCAGTGGTGCTTGGTGTTTACAATATACTCCTCGGCAGCCTTACAGCCTGCCTCCAAGGCACCCACGGTGATGCACTGGTCGCACACATAGTCGAACACAGCCTTGTCGTCGGCGATATTCCTCAAGGCATCGAGCCGGGGATCGTCAATCTGATAGTAGTCTGAAGGATAGAATCTCATAGCGTCCAAGAATGTTTGAAGTTGTTCCATCTTGCAGTGTCAGACGGGCGTGCTGGAGCCCCTACGGGAATAAGTTGCTCCACGTCGCCCTCACGATAGAAGCGGCGGCTGTCGCCCTCATAGCAGTACTCATGGTCACCATTGGGGTGGGAAAGGGTCGGAGCGGGAGCTGTCTTCCGTCCTCCGCCTATCGTCCTCAGATAAGCCATACTCTCGTTCCTCACGATGCGCCTGCCTGTCTGTGTGGCAATGAAATTTGTTATCCATGCCTTTCGTCCCTCCGTGGGAGTGGTACGGAAACGGCGGTAGTTGTTGGTTATATACTCCACCACCTTGCCATAGACAGTGGAGACACACACGGCATTGACTATCCGTGTCCTTGCCCCGGCATCCATGTCGCCGAAGCCAGCCACACACGAGCCCACCGTCTTGGCAACCTCCTGGCGGAACGTCGAGTTCTCCTCGAGAATGACGGAACAAAAGTCCTGGATGTCCTTTCTTTGTGAGATGTCCTCGGGGGTAATATCCCTTCCGTGCGCAGCCATCCCGGCTCGTAAAGAGTCGGTCCAAGTTTTCACTTGGATTCCTCCTGAAAGGATAATATATTTATATCTTCTATTATTGACGAGGCTAAGAATCGCTCCCGTCTTGGAGTCCAACTTCTGAGTGGTTTCCTCAGTGGTATCGTCGTCGATGGTGCCTTCATACACACGGTCGCGGATACACTGCTTCAGAGCCCATTCGTCGAGAAAAAGAGGTGACGCTATCCACTCCACCTCGTAGAAGTTCTTACTCTCGTCGGCGCACCTGCCAACGACAAACGACCCGCAGTCGGCGGCAATCCTCACGAGGTCTTTTGGATGCCGCGACCTCAACAACACCGCCATGCGGTTGAAGTTGTAACATGGATAGACCCCACGATTGTCCATCACCGGCTGCATGCCGATGCCAAGCAGCATTTTCAGCAGCCGCATCACCATCGGCGGTGTCACGCCAGGGATTTGCTCCCATTTCCTCACCTCAGCACAGAGGTATTCAAGTTGTATATTCTTCATAATGCCAAAATAATTGAGTTGATTCGTTCTTGGCTACAAATTTACGAATATAAACGATACGACAATCATTTCACTCCTAAATCAGGAGTACGAAAAATTTACTAATATGCAGAACAACAACAAGTTCAATGTCGATGTAGCCCATGCGGAGCAATCATCGGCACGCCTTGCCCTGATGTTAGAGGCAAGACTAAGGAGAATGGGCATTGCCCCAACAAACGTAGCGCGCCATGCCCTACACGTGTCAAACGATTATTTCAGTAAGTGACGGAGGGTAGCCGTCCCATGACCCTACCCCACCTAAAGATAATACTGGAAATCATCAGCAACCGCCACAACAAAGAGTACGAATGTCTGCGGCTCTGCGACCCGCAGCGGGCAGAGAGCTACAAGGCGGAGTATGAGAAGTGGAGGAAGATGGTGGTGAGGGAGGTGATGGGGTGAGGAAGGATTAAAAAATTAAAGGATTAAAAAATTAAAGGATTAAAGTAATTCAGAGGTGAGAAGGTAGAGGGTAGAGGGAAGAGGGTAGAGGGTACCGCAGCCTGCAAACGTCGGCTTTCACATATCTCTACTTTCCGCCTCAAGGAACTTTAATCTTTTAATGCTGTAATTTTTTAATTTCGCAAAGCGACCTACCCCTCAAACATTTCAAACCTTTCAAACTCCTCTGTCGAACTTTAATACTTTAATCTTTTAATTCTTTAATCTCGCGAAGCGACATGCCCTTCAAACGAACTTTAATTCTTTAATCTTTTAATTCTTTAATTTCGCGAAGCGACATGCCTTTCCGTGTATTCGAAAGAATCCGTATGATCCGTGGATAAACACAAAACGCTCTACAATAAAGATAAAAAAAATAATTAGAATAATGAAGAAAAATTTGTTTAGTTTGATTCTTCTCGTCATGACGCTGGCATCGTGCAACACGTCGGAGAAGATTCTGTATTTTCAGGACATTGTGGTGAACCGTCCTGAGGTGATTGAGGCGACACGGGATATCACGCTCCAGCCGATGGACCAGATTTCCATACTCGTGTCAAGTAAGGACCCGGAGCTTGCTGCCCTGTTCAACCTGTCGCGCGCTCAATATAGAGTGGGCAACGGAGCAAGTATAAACAATTACGGTGGTGAGATGTCGGGATATACCATCGACGAGCTGGGCGAGATAGACTTCCCTGTGCTTGGCAAGCTGCACGTTGGCGGCATGACGAAGAGCGAAGTGGCAGCAATGGTGAAGAAAAGGCTTATCGACGAGAGTCTCGTCAACGACCCTGTCGTGACCGTGGAGTTCATGAACCTATATTTCTCCGTGCTCGGCGAGGTGAGGAACGCAGGAAAATATTCCATCACGAAAGACCAGATAACGATACTGGAGGCAATAGCGATGGCTGGAGACCTCACGATATACGGCAAACGCGACGGCATATTCGTGATACGTGAGGAGAACGGGGAGCGTGTGACCCACTGGGTGGACATACGGTCAAAGGAAATATTCAAGTCACCCGTGTATTTCCTCAAGCAGAACGACGTGATATATGTGCAGCCAAACACCGTGCGTGCGGGACAATCGACAATAAACGAGAACAGCGTGAAGTCCGTAGGGCTGTGGATAAGCATAGCCTCGTTCCTCACCTCGTTAGGAGTGTTGCTGTTTAAGTAGAAAGGTTTGAAAAGCTTGAAGGGTTTGAAAGGTTTGAAGGGTTTGAAGGGTTTGAAAGGTTTGAAAGGTTTGAATTTTCGGCTGCACCTCGGTAATCTCACTCCTCGCTCCTCACTCCTCTCTCCACATTCAAACAACCCAACCGCAACGAACTTTAATTCTTTAATCCTTTAATTTTTAATTTCGCAAAGCGACTATGAACAAAGAACAACAAGAACCGATTGAGGACGTGATAAGCCTCAACGACATTTTGGACATGTTTCTGCCACGCTGGAGCTGGTTCCTACTGTCCGTAGTGGTGATCATGGGACTGGCGGTGCTGTACCTGCTCAGTGCATCGGACAGCTATACCCGCTCGGCAGACATACTCATCAAGGACAACACGAAAGGCAGCAGTGTGGATGGCGGCAATGACTTCGCCGACATGAGCATCTTCAGGTCGAACACCAACATCAACAACGAGATTACGACACTGAAGTCGCCTACGCTGATGACGGACGTGATAAAACGGTTGCGCCTCAACGAGACCTATACCATACGTGAGGGTCTTAAGAACGTGGAACTGTACAAGGAGACGCCTGTCACCGTGTCATTGCACTATGCAGTCAAGAAGCCATTGACTTTTGACATTACGCTCATAGACAACGACAACTATGAGATTAGCTCGATGGCGTATGGCAGTGACGAATATGATGCGGAGATAAGGGGACGCTTGGGTCAGAGCGTGAAGACTCCTATTGGAGCAATGACCGTGAATGCCACGAAGAAAGCAAGGAAGAAATATATCGGCATCACGATAAAGTACGCCTATATGGACATCGACCTCCTTGCCGACAGCTACTCTGACGCGCTGCAGGCGGAACTGACGAAAGAGGACGGAACGATTATAAACCTCAGCATCAATGCCACATCTATAGAGAAGGCGGAGGACATACTGAACACGCTGATAAAGGTGTATAACGAATACTGGATTCTCGACAAGAACCAGATTGCCGTGAGCACCTCACGCTTCATAGGTGAGCGACTTGGCGTGATAGAGGGAGAGTTGGGGCATGTGGATGCCAATATCTCAAGCTACAAGAGTGCGAACCTGCTGCCCGACGTGCAGGCGGCATCGCAGCTCTACCTGACACAGTCGGCGGAGAACAAGAAAATCTTGCTTGAGCTCAACGACCAACTTGCCACGGCACAGTTCATTCGCCATGAGCTGACGACAAAGTCCATAGACCAGACACTGCCAAGCAACAGCGGCATCGACAACACGAGCATACAGAGTCAGATAACGGACTACAACAAGAGCGTGCTCGACCGCAACAGGCTGCTCTCAAACAGTAGCGAGTCGAACCCTCTCGTGGTTGACCTCACCAACTCGCTGCAGAGCATGAAGAAGACCATAATACAGTCGATAGACAACTATATAGTGGTGATAAACACACAGATAAGCAGTAACCGTCAGCAGGAGGAGACAACGACAAGCAAACTCGCATCGAACCCGACGCAAGCGAAATACCTGCTCTCAGTGGAACGTCAGCAGAAGGTGAAAGAGGAGCTGTACCTATACCTGCTACAGAAGCGCGAGGAGAACGAGTTGTCGCAGGCATTCACCGCCTACAACACGCGCGTAATCACAGCGCCACGCGGCAGTATGTACCCCACGGCACCACGAAAGAAACTGATACTGTTCATAGCCTTCGTTGCCTCACTGCTGTTGCCAGCCATAATATTCTACATAAAGGACAGCGTGGATACGAAGATACGTGGGCGCAAGGATCTTGAGAAGCTCACCATACCGTTCATAGGTGAGATACCTCTCTATGTGGCTCCTGGCAAGCGTCTGTTCCGCAAGAGGAAGAAAAATGCGGAACAGCTTGTGGTAGTGAAGGAGGGTAGCCGCGACGTGATAAACGAGGCATTCCGTGTGCTGCGCTCAAACATCGACTTCATGGCGAGCGGCGACAAGCAGAAGAACGTCATCGTGATGACATCGTTCAACCCAGGCAGCGGCAAGTCGTTCCTTGCCATGAACATTGCCAACACCTTCGCCCTGAAAGGCAAGAGGATTCTCGTGATAGACGGTGACCTGC
>CAMAGM010000138.1 GCA_945833995.1 uncultured Prevotella sp. | reverse complement strand
ACCATCGGCTGTCTCACAGGCTCGTTCTTCCTCCGTGTGATGAGCAACCGCCTGTTCTTCGTCATCAGCGTCTTGATGATGGCACTCTCGATGCTGGGTCTTGCCTTCGGGGAGACAAAGGCTGTGCTCTACACTGCCATCGCCCTCGTAGGCTACGGCAACTCAAACATCTTCTCTTTGGTCTTCTCTCAGGCTTTGCTCTCCGATGAAACCAAGCAAAATGAGATTTCGGGTCTTATGATTATGGGACTTTTCGGAGGCACGGTGTTCCCGCTGCTCATGGGTTTCGCCAGCGATGCCATAGGTCAGGTTGGAGCCGTTGCGGTGATGGCACTTGGAGTGATTTATCTTTTTACTTACATACCGAAAATCAAAACAACAGAATAGCAAATGGAAAAGAATGGAATAATCGTAGGTTTGGGCGAGGCTCTGTGGGATTGCCTCCCCGAAGGTAGGGAATTGGGCGGTGCGCCGGCAAACTTCGCTTATCATGCATCGCAGTTTGGCTTTGACGCTTATGCCGTGAGTGCCGTTGGCACCGACGAGTTGGGCAAGGAGACGCTTGCCGAGTTTGACGCAAAAGGGCTGAAATACGAGATGCCGCAGGTGACTTTCCCAACGGGAACAGTACAGGTGACGCTCGACGAGTCGGGCATCCCCTCTTACGACATCAAGGAGGGCGTGGCATGGGACAACATTCCCTTCACTGCACGACTGGAGGAGATGGCACGCCAGTGCCGCGCCGTGTGCTTCGGCTCGTTGGCACAACGCTACGAGGCTTCGCGCCGCACCATCTACAAGTTCCTCGACTCAACACCAAAGGACTGCCTGCGCATCTTCGACATCAACCTCCGTCAGAACTTCTACTCGAAGGAAGTCATCTGCGAGTCGCTGAAGCGCTGCAATGTGCTTAAGATCAACGATGAGGAACTGGTCATCATAGGCAGGATGTTCGGCTATCCAGGTCTCGACTTCGAGAACAAATGCTGGCTCATACTCGGCAAATACGACCTCGACATGCTCGTCCTCACCTGCGGCGTAAACGGCAGCTATGTGTTCTCAAAGGGAGCCATGTCCTATCTTGAGACCCCGAAGGTAGAGGTTGCCGACACCGTTGGCGCAGGCGACTCCTTCACAGGCTCCTTCGTAGCCTCCATCCTCTCAGGCAAGCCCATTGCCGAAGCCCATCGCATAGGAGTGAACGTAAGTGCCTACGTCTGCACTCAGAAAGGGGCAATGCCAGTGATTCCAGAGGAATTGAAGAAGTAAAGTTCAGTAATTTCATATTTCCAGTTTTACGAGTTGACAAATTTACGAGTTGACAAGTTGTTACTCCTTTCACACACACAACTTGTCAACTCGTCAACTGAACAATCAACTCGTCAACTTAACCATTGTTTAGTTGTTGAGTTTAGTTGAGGTTTAGCGTCAGCACACATTGTCTGTTATATCTACCCTCTAAATGCCCCCTCCTCAGGGAGAGACTGGGGGTGAGCCACCACCTTCCTATACTTCCCCACCTCAGTCCTCTCAATCACCTTGTTCCTCACCAGTCGGCTCAGCACGCTATAGGCAGTCTGCCTGTCGCGATAGTTCACGGCAAACTGGTCAACGCCGAACTCCTTTGGCAGTGAGTCGAAGAAGTCGTGGAAACGCGAATGTTGCTCGCGTGGGGTCAGGTCATTGTTCACATTGTTGAAAGCCTCCTCCAACTTAGCTCCCCAGATGTAGATGCTGATGAACAGCAGGTAGTCGCCTATAAGCTCAGCAAACCGCAGGTCCTCGTCGGTCACGTTCAGCTCCTCACCCTCGGGGAATCTCCCGTTGTCGCCAAACCTATCTATCTCCCTCATCACTATCTTCGGCAGCGTATATCGGATCATGTAGAGCGGTATTCGCTTGCGGAAGTAGTCCGTCAGGTAGTCGTCCTCCAGCTCGGCAAGCTCCGTCTGCCTCGCACACCACTCGTAGCAGTGCATCACAAGCCTTCGGCAAGGCAGGAAACCGTTTATCTTGTCCAACCTCGGTCCCCATTCCTCCAATCGCTGCCTGTAGTTCTTCCCGCTCTCGTCAACCGTTGCCAGCTCTTTCTCCACTATGTCGTAGCGGTTCTCTATCATCTTGTACGAGTCCTTGGGCATCCACCATATCGCCAGTCGGGTGATGTAGCCGTCGTTTATGCCGCCAATCCTCATCTTCTTCACCACGCTCTCCATCGTGGTCGATATCACCTGGTTCCAGTTCACCCTCACCAGTCCGTTGGCGCTCCCCTCGTTGGCATAATCCACACCCGCCTTCTCGTTCTGGAACGACTTCAGCTCAAAGTCCAGCTTACCTGCCCATGAGCCCACCTGCGACCTCAGCGCCGTGGCAAGCTCCGTCTCTATGGTGTAGAGGTGAAGGCGTGGGGCTGACTCCTCGTCATCCTCGTGCTTCGCGTCCTTCAGTCGGCGGTAGAACACCTTGTTCGATGTCGATGTCGGAAGGTAGCGTATTGGGAAGTGCGGGCGTTTCTCCACGTCCTCAGGTTTCACGCCCTTCGACTGCTTGTTGGCACTGCTGCCCTCTTCCCATTTCTCCTCAGCCTTCCTGTAAACCTCGTCCCTCTCCACCATCACCTTCATTATCATCTCGTCCTGATCCACGATGAACGACTTTCCGCTCGCGGGGTCGCCTATCACATACACTATGTAGGAGAGCCTATACTCCCTGCCGTCGTAGAACCTGAACCACGTCCTCGACAGCCATGTGCCGAACATTGCCCCCGACGAGAGCACCCCACCCAGCCTCATCAGCGGGTCGAGCTCCCTCACGGCATCGGTGTAGCCCTCGCCTTCGTGTAGGAGAGGCTGCAGGCGTCGCCACCAATGCCCATAGTCGATTTCAGCTCGTCGAACAGCCTTGTCACCGCCTCCTCGCCCATTGCCGTGTAGTCCACAATCCTCACAAGCCATTCTGATTTTCTCCGGCAGTCGTCCAGAGGCGTAGTTCCTATCCTTGTAACCGACAGCCGCATCAGCAATGTCCTCGAGCTCTTTCCGCTGCCCGTCGGCAATTTTCGACTTACCAGCTCCCGTGTTGCGCAGCACCCATAGTAACTGGTCTTTGTTGAAATCGCAAATATGCCTGAAGCCGAGAGCTGTCCTAAGCAGGTAGTCGTGGCGCTGACCAACCTGTGGTTCGCCATCACAAGCAGCGCAATATCTTGCGTATATTTTCTCGTAGGGAACGCCATTGTAGCTGTCCCTGATTCCAAGTTTGTACTCATCGTCGCTTATCTTCCATGTTGGCCCCCCTGCCACCTGGTTGGAGGTTGGTGGTAGCTCCACTGCCCCCAGGTGGGGGGTTGACGGTTGCTCCTCTTCCTCCTGCTTTGGGGTTGGTTGTGGGGCGGGTTCGTTGTTGTAGTTGAAAATCTCGTCACTGATATACACTATGTCCTCCTCCCTTGGGCAGAACGACAGCCTCGACTCGTCCTTGCACGCCTCGTCAGCCTTCACGCCCAGTTTCTCGGCAAGCCACCTCTGGTTTTCAGCAATGCCGCCAATCTCGTGGTTCGTCTTGCCCACAAACTTCATGCCGTGTCCCGATGCCGTCACGAACGCCAGCAGGATCAGCTCGCCGAAGAGCTTCTCTATCTCGCCGTGTCGCAGGCGTTCCATCTCTGCCTCGTCCAGGTGGTCCACGTCGAGGATGAACAGTCCGTTCAGCCTGCACGCCGACTTCTTGCGCCAGCGTCCCTCCACGCCATTTTTCGACACGCTCTTCTCCACCGTGGCCTGAAACAGCAGTCCCGGTATCCTGCGCTTCGCCTCCTGTTTCCTCTTCTCCCACTCCTTCAGCTGGGTTTCCCCAGCCGAAGGGTTCTTGTCCATCAGCCCTTGGTAGTAGCGAGCCTCGTTCACGTTCTCCACCACCTCGCGGCTGCGTATCAGCCTGTAGAACAGTTCCCGTGTCACCGTCTCACAGGGCTTCCACAACGAATACTGCACGTCAAACATACTTCTCTATCTCCTTCTCGTTTTTCCTTATGCAGGCAGGCACAAGGCTCACCACCCGGCACAGGTCGTTGGTAATGTCCTGATATTTCTCCATCGGCACCGTAAGGGTCAGCACCAGCTGCCGTCGTTTCTTCCACATCTGCAGCCTGATGTTCTTCTCGTCGAGCAGCGTCTTGGGGCGGTCGGGCATCTTCTCCTCCATGCCCTCCTCCTTCCTCATCAGCTGACAGAAGTCGTCAAGCATGTCGCCCACAGGGTCGATGCTCTTCTTGTTCGCCACCAAGTGCGCCACTATCGACGCCTGTTTCTCACCCTCCGTCTCGTAGAGTTTCGACTTCCGAGCCTTCTTCACGTTCTTCTGCGGGCTTGCGCCCTCGCCGTAAGGCTTGAACTCAAACGAGTCGTCTTCCTTGAATGTCACCGAGCCAGCCACCTTCCGTGCCTTCGCTCCCACTGTCTTCTTCGTCTCTTCCATAAAATTTAAAATTAATACATCAATTGTTTAATTAAAGATTACTGTAACAACTTGTCAACTTAACTATCATTGACGTTGCAAAGATACGGCGAAGACTTAGGCAAAACAATAGCCCGGACACCAGCGTGCACAACCGTGCATACCAGTGCATAGAAACGTGCGTATTTGCGTGCAAATTCAATCAAAAAACAAATAAAGCATGGGGAAAATATACGCAAAAGGGCATGGACTAACTGCCATTACTCTTTTCAAGGTTGTGGAATACCTGTAACAAATAACAACAATTATGTCCACGCCCCTGAAAGATATATCATGCCCTCGAATGAGGGTATAATAATCCCAGAGTCGTGAACGTCTATTGTCATTACCCTTGTTACATTCTGAAACTTCCACATTTCGAAAAGAGGATAAATCCCTTTGACGTCACAAATTTACGAGACCTTCAACGCATAGGCACACCTGCCTCCGCTCAAATCTCTGTTGCAAAATTACAATAAAAATATTATTCCTCCAAACAATCAACCATTAAATTTGTTGAAGTGGAATATAAATCGCCCGACTATCAGCTTTCTGCGCTGCACTTCGTGCGGTTTTGCCGTGTCGGTGAATGTCCATGATGGATATTCACCCTTCACCACCGACAGCTTCCTCGACACCGAAGTCCTCAGAGGCAGGTCCTCCACGCCAATCATCTTCAGGTAGTCCAAAAAAGACTGGGGCGACGAGAACAGCTTCAATCCCCACTGTCCCTCGCAGTAAAGCTCTATCCAAGCCCAGTCGTAGTCGTTCTTCAGCAGTCCCTCCTCGCGCACCTTCCTTGCGGCATAGGCGAAGCGGCGGTCACGCTCGATGTCAGTCTCAGACTTCGTCAGCTCCAGTGTTTCCTTGCCGTCCATTCGGGCTTTAAGCCTCGTCACCTTTGCCTCATAGGCAATGGCCTGGATGATGCCTCTCTCCACCTGCGACATGCCTATCAGCTCGCTTATGAACACGTGGTTGTCCTGATGCAGCACTCTTGCCCTTAGCACAGGAGTGGCAAGTGCCAAATCGTGCAGCGTCCTCAGTTCAGCGTCCACTGCACCTATACTCTCCACATAGTCGTCCAACTGTCGTCCATACTCCTTTTCATACCACTCCTTTGTCTTGTGGTAGAGGCACACCACGACATCCGTGAATGTTGTCTTGAGGTTAGTCACTCTGCCGCCATTGCACGCCGCAATACGGCACACGTCTTGCTTGCAAGGCGAAGCCTGTGGCTCCAGCCCTGCGGTCGTTTGTTTTTTGTTTGACATAATATTATGTGTTTTAATATAATAAAAAAGAGGCTCGGAATGAGCCTCTTAATTAACTTCATTAATCTTATTTATCGAAAATTGGTATTTGTTTTATCGTTAATGACCGCCTCCTTCCAATTCACGGATTTGCATCATAGCCAAAAACATTTCTGTAAATTCCATATTAGGCAACGAAATTCGTAGGAATCGAGATGCTTTTTGTTTGGTGTCATTATCTGCATCTTTGAACAAGGTTGCATAGCTGCTCAAAAAGTATGTTTTTTGCATTTCCTGCAGACCTGAATAATGCTGTTTGCAATACTCGATATAGGTATTTGGATCACCCTTCATATATTCGTCGATGAATCCGTAGGCGACATCAAGATGACCATCCTTGTTGAAGCCCATGTCGCTAATGGTTTTTCTTACGGCAGTGTAGTCATTGGCATCGATTTTCTCATTGCCGTTGAGCCACTTGTTGATGCTATAGTCGTAAACCATGCGGACGATGCTGTCAACCTCGTGTTGCATAGGCTGTTTGAACTTCGACAGATTGGCTATTGCAAACTGGCAACAAGCGTCTTTAGGAGAGCGCATGAACTTGCTATAAACGAACAGGTTCTCGTCCTTCACCTTTTCGGCATCAGAGAGTGAGCCGTAGTAGCTTGCCACGATGCTATCGGTTTTTGCCACTGCCTCGTCATAGGTTTTGCGGTTGCGAGACTCCTGTGCCTCGTCGAGAAGCAATGCCGTATAGGCACATACTACATCGGCTGTACGCTCACCATTGGCGAAACGCTTTTTTACCACCTCAGGCGACTTGTTTGGGTCGATGATGCGCTCAATGTCGTTTTTCAGGTCGTCATAGTAGCGCAATCCCAGCACACGTCCCATTTCCTTGCCTTCGGTGTCGGCAATGATGAATGTGGGATAGGCAGTCACATTATACTGTTTAGCCAATTTTACTCCTTCGCCCTTCTCCGCGTCAATCTTTATTGACACGAATTTGGCATTCATCATCTCGCCTACCTTTGGTTGCGGGAACACCGCACTCGCCATCTTCTTGCAAGGCCCGCACCACTCGGTGTAAAAGTCAACGAACACGAGTTTCCCCTCAGCCTTTGCGGCAGTCTTCGCCTCTTCGAATGTGATGTGGCGGAAGTTGGTCTGTGCCATCACCAAGAGAGTGAGGCACAGACATGACAATGTTGCAATAATTCTTTTCATTTCTTTTTGATATTAGTCGTTGATAGTGTATGGATAAGT
>CAMAGM010000137.1 GCA_945833995.1 uncultured Prevotella sp. | reverse complement strand
GATTCCTGGTGGTACCACTCCTCCTTTCATTAGAACCCCTGTTTAGCTTCGGCGGCAGGGGTTTTCCATTTGTTTACGCCATACAATCAACATTGAAATATGCTAATTGGAATAGACGTGGGCATAAGTACCACAAAAATTGTTGGGATTAAGGATGGTGAGGTGATCTCACCCATCCGTATAACCGCTGTTGACCCCGTGACATCGCTCTATGGGGCTTTTGGAAAATTCTTGTATGACAACGGTTTTGGTCTGCTCGATGTGGAGCAGGTGATTCTCACGGGTGTTGGCAGTGCATACATAAAACAGCCTGTTTATGGTTTGCCAACGACAAAATGCGACGAGTTTATTGCTGACGGATTGGGTGCCAGATATGAGTCAGGCATCGACAAGGCCATCGTGGTAAGTATGGGAACGGGAACTTCGTTCGTGAAATGCGATGGTGAGGAGATGACCCATATCGGCGGCATTGGCACTGGTGGCGGCACGTTGCAGGGACTTGCCAGACTGCTGCTCAACACGAGTGATATAAGATATGTGTCGGACATTGCCAAACGTGGCAACCTCGCCAACATAAACCTGCTGATAGGCGACATAAGCGCAAACCCTCTCCCCGGACTGCCAATGGACGCTACGGCATCGCTCTTCGGCAAGGCGCAGACAAACGCCGCTCAGGAAGACATTGCGCTGGGACTGGTGTGCATGGTGCTACAGTCGATAGGCAGTGCGTCGATTCTCTCGGGCATAGGGACTGGCATAAGCGACTACATACTAATAGGCAATCTCACCCTTTTGCCCCAGTGTCAGGACATTTTCCCGGCTATGGCGAAACTGTATGGGGTGAAGTTCCACATTCCCAAGAACTCGGAGTTCTGCACTGCCATTGGAGCGGCGCTGAGCCATAATCAAATTAAGAATTAAAAATTAAGAGTTAAGAATTAAGAATTAAGAATTAAGGATTAAGAGTTAAGAATTAAAATAATTGAGTAATATTTAGATGACAGATATATCAAAACTTGGTGAGTTTGGACTGATAAGGCATCTCACTGTAGGGCACGAGCCGAAGAACGTTTCTACTGTTTATGGCGTGGGCGACGACTGTGCCGTACTGCACTATGGCGACAAGGAGACGCTTGTGACTACCGACATGCTGATGGAGGGCGTGCATTTCGACCTTACTTACGTGAACATGTACTATCTGGGCTATAAGTCGGCAATGGTGAACATTAGCGACATTTTCGCAATGAACGGTACTCCAAGGCAGATGACGGTGTCGATAGCCTTGAGCAAGCGTTTCGTGGTGGAGGACCTCGACGCTTTCTATGCCGGACTGCGTGAGGCTTGCGACAAATGGGGGGTTGACATTGTTGGTGGCGACACCACATCGTCGATGACAGGACTTGCCATAAGCATAACGTGCATTGGTGAGGCTGACAAGGACGATATTGTGTATAGGAACGGAGCAAGGGACACTGACCTCGTGTGCGTGTCGGGCGACCTTGGTGCCGCTTATATGGGACTGCAGCTCCTGGAGCGTGAGAAATCGGTTTATTATCAGCAGATAAGGGAGGCAAAGCAGAAGGGCAACAAGAAGATGCTCGAAGAGCTGGCTACCTTCAATCCTGATTTCGCGGGTAAGGAATATTTGCTGCAACGACAGCTGAAGACCGAGGCACGCGGTGATATCATTAAGCGACTGCGTGAGGCAAACATACGTCCTACGGCAATGATGGACATCAGCGACGGACTGAGCAGCGAACTGCTGCACATTTGCAACCAAAGCCATGTGGGATGCAGGATATTTGAGAAGAACATTCCTATTGACTACCAGACGGCGGTGATGGCTGAGGAGATGAACATGAACGTGACCACGTGCGCCCTGAACGGTGGTGAGGACTATGAGCTGCTGTTCACTGTACCTATTGGCGACCATGAGAAGATTGCCGCCATGGAGGACGTGAAACTCATAGGACACATAACGAAAGAAAACTTCGGAAAAATACTCGTCACACGCGATGACCAGGAATTTGACCTGAAAGCTCAAGGGTGGAACGCGTTGGGGAGTTGAGAATTAAGAATTAAAAATTAAGAGTTAAGAATTAAGAATGAGAAATTAGAAATTAGGAATTAAAATGGGCTGCGCCTTGTTATAATAATGAAGGTTGAAAATTGAATTGCTGCGCCAAAAAAACAAAGCGTAGCAATTCAATCTTCAACCTTCAATCTTCAACTATTCTTAATCATTTCCCGCATGATTTCGGTCATGAGCGGCTGGGCGTTGTTGGCGGCAATCTGCACTTCCTCGTGACTTACCTCCACTGGGGTGTCCTCAAGTCCGAGGTCGGTGATGATGCTTATGCCGAAGGTCTTGATGCCGCAGTGGTGGGCAACGATGACCTCTGGAACAGTGCTCATGCCAACGGCGTCGCCACCCAAGCGGTGGTACATCTTGTATTCTGCGGGAGTCTCGAACGTTGGACCCTGTACTCCGATATACACACCATGGACAACGCGGATGCCTTTCTCGGCGGCAATGCGGTCTGCCTCGGCAATGAGCTGGTGGTCGTAGGTCTCGTGCATGTCGGGGAAACGCGGACCCGTTGGGAAGTTCTTGCCACGAAGCGGATGCTCGGGGAAGAAGTTTATGTGGTCGGTGATGATCATTAGGTCGCCAATCTTGAACTCTGGGTTCATACCGCCTGAGGCATTGCTGACGAAGAGGGTCTTGATGCCCAACTCATACATGACGCGGATGGGGAATGTAACCTCTTTCATGGAGTAGCCCTCGTAGTAGTGGAAGCGTCCCTCCATTGCCATGATGTCCTTTCCTCCGAGTTTGCCGAAGATTAGTTTTCCTGCGTGTCCTTCAACGGTGGAGACAGGGAAATTGGGTATCTCGGTGTATGGGAACTCGTAAGCCTCAGTTATTTCTGAAGCTAATTGTCCGAGGCCTGTTCCCAGAATGATCGCGGTTTTGGGACTTGTGGTCATCCTTTGTTTTAGCCAGGATGCTGTTTCTTGAATTTTTTCGTACATATCCGATTATATTTTCATTAAAGTTTTCTTGTTTTTCCATGAACTGTATCCTCACGGGCAGTGCGTACATGTTGTGGCGCACCTCCTCGCTCAGTCCGCTGGTCTCCACAATGCGCGTGGTGTCCTTCTCCGTGGTGATGATCATCTTAGGGTGGGGCAGTGCGGCAAAGGCGGTGTTGATGCGATCGATGTCGCCTTGCTTGAACCTGTGATGGTCGGCGAATGTCAGCTGGTGGATGTGCTGGGTGTAGGGTCTCAGGTCAACCGCCATCTGCTTGGGAGAGGCGATGCCTGTGAGCAGCAGCACGTTGGTGTTGCCACTGATGCTGTCGAGCGGGCGCTCCTCGCCACAGAACACGGGCTGGAGGTTGTCATAGACGAGCGTGGTGAAATAGAGATGCTGATAGGGATAGAGGTTCATTGCCTTTGTGATGACCCTGAACTCCATGGGCTTAAGGTCTTTGGGGCATTTGGTGACGATGACGATGTCGGCACGGTTCTTTCCGCTAAGTGGCTCGCGAAGCCTGCCTGCGGGCAACAGCTTGTCGTAGATTATCAGTCGGTGGTAGTCAACGAGCAGTATGTTGATGCCTGGTTTGACATAGCGGTGCTGGAAAGCGTCGTCGAGGAGTATGACGTCGATGTCCTTTACCGTGGAGCCATCGGTAAGTTTCCTTATCCCGTTCACGCGCTTGCGGTCAACGGCAATGGTCACGTCCCTGAACTTGTGGAGCATCTGCATAGGCTCGTCGCCTATGGTGTGCGCCGTCGATTCCTTGTCGGCAATGATGAAGCCCTTTGTCCTGCGCTTGTAGCCTCGGCTGAGCACTGCCACCTTGGTCTTGTCCTTCAGTAGCCTGATGAGGTATTCCACGTGTGGTGTCTTGCCGGTTCCTCCCACGGTGATGTTGCCTACCGAGATGACGGGAACATCGAAGCTATGCGATTTCAGCAGTCCTATCTCGAACATGAAATTGCGTAGCCCCACCCCCAAGCCATAAATCCAGCTTAGGGGTAGGAGCCATTCGTTTATCTTTATGAAATCGCCTTCCATTTCTCCCAGCGTCCTATTTTATAATAAGGTGGTAAGGCATTCTTGCCTGCAATGGTGACTGGCTGTTGATGTTTCTTACCATCATCATTGGCTCGTAGTAGTCGCCAAGCGCTGATTTCAGCTGCTCGTCGAGATAGTTTCCGCCTCCGTCCTGGAAAGAGTTGAGGAGCTGGTCGAGGAAATTTGGGGCAGAAGGGTAGGTGGAGGTCTTGTAGTCGCCAGACACCTTCGCCAACTCGGCAGCCTTTGCTATGGCATCGTCAATGCCACCGAGAGCATCGACGAGTTTCAGTCTCAGAGCGTCCTTGCCAAGCCATACGCGTCCCTGTCCAATCTTGTCAACGTCCTCAACCTTCATGCCTCTGCCGTCGGCAACGCGCTTTGTGAAGAGCTTGTAGCCGTTGTTCACATAGTTCTGCATGATGGCTGTCTCCTCGGCAGTCATTGGGCGTGCGGTGGTGCCGAAGTCGCTCATGGCATTTGTCTTCACCACGTCGAATTTCAGACCGAGTTTTTGGGTCACGAGTTCGCTGACATCGGGAATCATGCCGAATATGCCAATGCTTCCGGTCAGAGTGGTAGGCTCTGCTATGATGTAGTTTGCCGCACAGCTAAGATAGTAGCCACCAGAGGCTGCCAGTCCGCCCATCGACACTACGATAGGCTTTTTTGCCTTGAGCTTTGTCACAGCGTTCCATATCTGTTCCGAGGCGTAGGCGCTGCCACCGCCAGAGTTTACGCGCAGCACCACAGCCTTGACGTCGTCGTCGTTCATGAGTTCCTCAAGGTCTTTCGACACATCCACTCCGCTGATGCAGGCGCTTGTCTGCCCATCGCTGGTGTTCACCACGTCGCCATAGGCATAGTAAACAGCAATCTCGTTGTCAGACTTGTCCTTCCGTGGGATATTCATCATGTCGGCAATGGAGAGCTGGTTTATCTCGTCGTCCTTGTCGATGCCGAGGCGCTTCTTTATCACGCCCTTCACCTCGTCGATGTAGAGCAGCTTGTCAACGAGCTTCATGGCTACATAGTTGTTGGTGTCGTCGAACATGATGTACTTGTCGGCATATTCGTTAAGCTTTGCCACAGAGAGCTTGCGGCTTGCAGCCACGTCGCCCACCATCGTGTTCCATATTCCGCTGATGTAGGTAGTGGTCTGCTCACGGTTGGCATCGCTCATGTGGTCCTGTATGAAGGGCTCCACCGCACTCTTGTATGTGCCAACCTTCACCACCTGCATCTTCACGCCGATCTTTGCGAGCATGTCGCGGAAGTAGATGGGCTGTGCGGCAAGTCCGTGCCAGTCAACCATGCCTTCAGGGTTGAGCAGCACCTCGTCTGCAACCGAGCAGATGTAGTATGCTGCCTGTGTGTATTGGTCGGCGTATGCCACAATCCATTTTCCGCTCTTCTTGAAATCGACGAGAGCCTTGCGCAGGGCTTGGCATGAGGCATAGGAGTCGGGGGAGAAGATGCCTGCCTCGATGTATATACCCTTGATCTCGTCCTCGCTCTTTGCCTTCTTGATGGCGGCGAGTGCCTCGTCGAGTCCAAGGCTCTGTCCTACCTGTCCAACCATAGAGCCAAGAGGATTGTCTGATGCCCTCTCGTCCATAATGCCAGATAGAGGCAGCACGAACACTGACTTTTCCTTTACCACTGTAGATGCGTCTTGTGAAGCCACCATGCCCATGAGCGAGATTACGCTGATGATGCCGATGACGATTGCGAAAATCACCATTCCGATGACGGTCGCAAGGGTGTACTTGAGAAATTCTTTCATATCCTTATTTATAAATTATGTATTTTCTGCAAAGATAGCGTTTTTTTTCCTTATTGCAATAAAAAAACGGATAAAAGTGACATAAAAAAGAAAAAAAGTGAAAAATCAGACTGACAATATGTCATATCACCTTTTTTGGCACGGTTTTAGCAGTTACCGAAAGTGAAGGCGGGCACCTGAAGATGCCAAATGCCGAAAACGAATTGTATAACTTAATAATATAAAGCATTATGAACATCAAACCATTGGCAGACAGAGTACTCGTACTCCCTGCACAAGCAGAAGAGAAAGTAGGCGGAATTATCATTCCTGACACCGCCAAGGAAAAACCATTGCACGGAAAAGTTGTCGCTACGGGCAACGGAACCAAGGACGAGGAGATGGTCCTAAAGGAAGGCGACGAGGTGCTCTACGGAAAATATTCTGGTACTGAGCTTGAATTTGAGGGAACAAAATATCTCATGATGCGTCAGAGCGACGTACTGGCGGTGATTAAGTAGGATTAAGAATTAAGGATTAAGAATTAAGAATTAAAAATTAAGAATTAAAAATTAAGGATTAAGAATTATGGCTAAAGATATAAAATTTGACGTAGATGCCCGCGACATGCTTAAGAAGGGCGTTGACCAGCTTGCTAACGCTGTGAAGGTTACACTGGGTCCAAAGGGCCGCAACGTGATCATCGAGAAGAAGTTCGGTGCTCCACAAATCACCAAGGACGGTGTAACGGTGGCTAAGGAGATTGAGCTTGAGGACCGTTTTGAGAACACTGGCGCACAGCTCGTAAAGAGTGTGGCAAGCAAGACTGGCGACGATGCAGGTGATGGAACGACAACTGCTACCATCCTGACACAGAGCATCGTGAACGTGGGTCTGAAGAACGTAACAGCAGGCGCCAACCCAATGGACCTGAAGCGTGGTATCGACAAGGCCGTTGCTACCGTTGTTGAGCACATCAAGAAGAGTGCTGAGAAGGTTGACGACAACTACGACAAGATTGAGCAGGTTGCGACAGTGTCTGCCAACAACGACCCAGAGATAGGCAAGCTCATTGCCGACGCAATGCGCAAGGTGAGCAAGGATGGCGTTATCACCATCGAGGAGAGCAAGAGCCGCGACACCTATACAAACGTTGTTGAGG
>CAMAGM010000136.1 GCA_945833995.1 uncultured Prevotella sp. | reverse complement strand
CCATAAGAGATAAAAATTCCAAAGCGTACCAAGTTATTTTTTTATCATCACTTAGAAGTCAGCAACACATAAGAATATGACACACAACACACTGACACTTATCAAAAATTGTGTAACGTTAACTCGTTTTTTGGACTAAAAGCATAAAAGATTGGGCGATGTGTTGGTGGATTGACGCTTTTGTGCTATCTTCGCAACATCAATTTATAAAACCTACATTAAAAGAAAGGAGCCATTATGACTAAAGTTAGGGAAATCTATCGTTGCACTGTTTGCGGCAACATCGTAGAAGTGGTTAATTCGGGCGGTGGAGAACTGGTCTGCTGCGGCAAGCCAATGGTGCTGCTCAAGGAGAACACTACCGACGGGGCTATGGAGAAGCATGTGCCTGTGGTGGAAAGGACGGAGTGTGGATACAAGGTGAAAGTGGGCAGCGCTGAGCATCCAATGCTCGACAACCACTACATCAAGTGGATCGAGTTGCTGACACCACACGGTGTGATGCGCCACGAGCTGAAGCCTGGTGACAAGCCCGAGGCAACGTTCTGCACCGATGAGAAGGAGGTCTGCGCAAGGGAGTATTGCAACCTGCACGGACTGTGGAAGGAGACTAAAGGTGTCTTATGACTCTACAGGGGTTGCCTGCTGCCACGCAGTCGGATGGAATGTCACGACTGACTACACTGCCTGCACCGATGACAGTGCGCGAGCCAATGGTGACCCCTGGACAGACGGTGACATTGCCGCCAAGCCAGCAGTCCTCGCCAATGGTTATGGGGTGGGCAGACTCTATGGTCTTCCTACGGAGACGATAGTCGATGGGGTGCTGCGGAGTGTAGAGCGAGCAGTTGGGTCCCAAGAGGGTGTGGGCACCGATGGTGATGTCGGCTGCGTCGAGCAGGGTGCCGTTGTAGTTGATGAACACGCCCTCGCCAAGATGCAGTCCGTTGCCGTGGTCACAATGGAACGGAGGAAGTATGGTGACTGAGGCTGGGACATTGGGAATCATTGCCTCAAGCAGCTGGCGATAGTCGTCGTGGTCGATGCCCGATTTGTTGAACTTCTCCACGGCGAGGCGTGAGCGTGTGAGGCTACGGTCGATGACGGGGTCTGTCCAGTCGTACATCTCGCCCGAGCGCATTTTGTTCCACTCTGTCATGTCGTCGGCTACAGGCTCTGTAGCCTCGTCAACGATGTCGTCGAGCAATCGCTTTGCCAAGGGATGCCCCATCTCGGCAGCCTTTGAGAGCATAGCCTTTGCCTTGGCGACATCCTTCTCCACGCAGTCGCCATTCAGGAACCTGCGCCCTACGGAGAAGAGAGTCTCTGCGTCGATGTCAAGAAAACTGTTGTTGCAATCCATGTGTGTGTGAAATGTTAGATGTAATACTCCGCGGAATCGACAAGACCAGCACGGAGGGCATATTTCGTTGCCTCGTGGACGTTGTTGACACCGAGCTTGCGGAAGATGTTCTTGCGGTGGGTGTTGACGGTGTGGAAACTGGAGAACCGCTTTTCGGCAATCTCCTTTGTTGTCATGCCGAGGGCAATGTCCTTCAGTATCTCCGTCTCTGTGCGGGTTAGGCGCACGTCGTCCTCGTCAGCCACATGCGCGGCATCGGGAGTGAGCAACATCTCAGCGGTGCGCTGGCAGATGTAGCGTTGTCGGCGGAGGGCATAGTCAATGCACTCACGAATCTCGTGCATCGACGATTCCTTCAACAGCACGCTGCAATTGGACCCCATGGCAATGACCCTGCGCACGAAATCCATAGAGAGGTCAACACTAAAGAGAATCCATCGTGCCAATGGGAAACGGTCGTGAAGGATTTGCAGTTCCTCCACGTCGTTGATGTCGAAAAGCGTGTAGTCGAGCACTACGAGCGCATCGGGATTTTGCCGCAGCTGCTCCATCAGCTCATACTTGTCGTCAGCCTGATGGCTCTCCGCGCCTTCAATAGAGCTGAGAACGTACAACATTCCCGCCCTTGTGATGTCTTGTTTGTCAGAAAGAATGATTTTCATTTAACCTGTCGTCCAACTTCTTACAGAATGCCTCGTGGGTGCTGTGCATGTGACGGTACATCACCATGAACACGGTCATCTCCAATAGCGGATAGACGTAGGGCACGTTGGCAAGGCATGTAATGTAAATTAATATGGCGCGGGAGTTGAATGTCAGTAGGTTGGTGTACTTCATCAGCGGCAGCGAGAGGCGGCGGAACTCGTCGCGCAAAGGCTGCGGCATGTCGTCGGCATTGGGCCAACGCTGGCGCACTGTCCTGTAGAGCTTTTGGAACTCCGGAGTGCGTTTCTCCTGACTACGGCAGTAGTTGGAGTAGTTGAGGAAGAACATCTTTGCCCAGAAATTGCCTTTCCATGGCATTTGGCTGTAGATGGCACGCTGACTGTCAGAGTCGTCGAGCTCGCTGCCTTTCTTGCCAAGCAGGAAGTAGAGGTGAATCTGGCGATAGTAGTCGGCAAGCGACGACTGTGGCGAGTGGCAGAGGAAACCTGCAATGCAACAGATCACGAAAATGCCCCAGCTCCACGTGATGCCGTCGAGGAAAGGCACAGGCTCACCAAAGAGTCGGAAGACGATGGCAAAATAGATGGCAAAGAACCAAAGGTCGCCTGAGAAGCCGTCGAGCATGCGTCCGATGAGTGTCTTCTTGCCTGTGAGCCGTGCGAGCTGTCCGTCGGTGGAGTCGCAGAAGTTGGCGAACATAAGCAGCAGAATGCCGTAGATGTTGTGCTCAAGGTCGGGATAATAGAACATGAAGCCAGCACCTACTCCAAGGAAAATGGAGACGATGGTGATGGCATTGGGATGAACCCCCAGCTTCTCCCACAGCAGTGCGAAAGCCAGTCCTATTGGTCGTGTGAAGTGTACGTCGAGCCATTCCTCGGTGTCCTCGGACTTGAACGACGCCTTCAGCAATTCGTTGAAAGTTTGTTTCATAATGTTGTTGTATTGTATGGATGGTAGAGGGTAGAAATTTCTCTCCTCACTCCTCCCTTCACTTTACATTCCCAAAAACTCCTCGGCTTTCTCTATGTCGCTTGCATGGTCGATGTCGAGCACCTTTGAGAACTTGTAGGCCTTGAGGTGCTGACCGTCGTTGATTAGTGCGCGCTGGAAGTTGCGCATGCGGCTCTCGCCACGGTCGATGCAGCCGTTGAGAGTGGTTATCGCCTTTGGCGTGAGACCGTAGATGCCGCCTGAGATGAAACGGCAGGTGTCGCTCTGGTCGAGGAAAGCAGTGATGTTGAGACTGTCGTCAACATCAACGTAGAGAGGTTTCTCGTCGTCGATGTAGTCGGTCACTCCCATCAGTCCGTCGCCCCCAGCCTCAACGGTCTCGGCGAAAGAAGCAATGTACGCCTTGAACTCCTCTGGACGGAAAATGGTATCGACAGTAGTGAGGCAGAAAGGTCCGTCGGCAAGATAGCGGCTCAGCTCAAAGAAACTGTGCATCGACGATGGCGTGCTCTTTACCATGAACCTCAGTGGGATAGGTCTTCCCTTCAGTCCATTCTGCTGAATCTCAAGCAGATGGCGTGCCACGAGTGTGGTCATGTCGTTGCAGATTATGACAATCTCCTCAGCATCGTTATCCATAAATATCCTTATCAGGCGGTCGATGAGGACTTCTCCTCCAACCTTTACCAACGGTTTTGGCGATTCTATTCCCTCTGCAGCCAATCGACTGCCCTCGCCAGCGGCTATTACAGCGTACTTCATTATTTATACTTCGTTTTTTCTGAATTCGGCTGCAAAATTACAAAAAAAAACGAAAAAAAGAAAGTGAAAAGTAAAAAATCGTATTCTTTTTCCACTTTTCACCCCTTTTACCTCAAAAGTTTTCTTATCGCTGCTCCAAATTGAGGTCGTAGCTGCCACTGCCAGCCTTCATCTTGTTCAACTGTCTAACGTTGCCGCGGATGCTGATGTCACCTGAGCCAGTGAGCTGCGAGTCGAGCCTGTCGCAACGGTCGCAGTCCACCTTTATGTCGCCTGAGCCAGTGAGCTGCACCTTGGTATCCCTCACGTTGCGCTGCCGCACCTCAAGGTCGCCAGAGCCAATGAGCACCACGTCGCTTGTAAGGGCTTCAAGATCCCTCACCTCAAGGTCGCCAGAGCCTGTGACCTGAAGACGAGCATTGTCGCAGATGAGGTGTCCCTTTACGGAAATGTCGCCCGAGCCACGTACAGTGAGGCTGATGTTGTCGGTGTCTATTGGTTTGTCGCTACGGAAGTCGCCAGAGCCATTGAGCTCCACACCAGTGATGTCGGGAGAAGTGACATAAACAGTCACCTTGTCGTAGCTGTCACCCTTAAATCCCCAGAAGTTCACGCCACCCTTTGTCTCAATCTCAAGTCGGTTGCCCTTGCAGACTGTGGATACCTTTTTCACGATGCTCTTTGGTGCCTTCACCCTGACGCTGCATTTCGAGCCTTGCGTGTAGATTACCGTAGGCGAGCCCATTATCTGAATCTGCGTGAACTTGTCCACCAGCCTTGTCTCCTCTATCAGTGCCTCCTCTTTCTCCACAATAGCAGAACATGAGATGAGAGTGAACATGGCTGCCACGAATACAAAAAACTTTTTCATAATATGAATTCCTTTCTTTTTTATTTTGTTCTTTTTTCTATTGCTTTGACGCACGAAAAACGCTGAAAGTTGCAAAAAGGCGGTGTTTTTTTCAAAAAAATCGCATTTAATGCCTTTTTTTGCCCAATATTCATTACTTTTGCAAATGAAAGTCAAGAAACGAATGTATTAACAAGACAATAAATAAAGGTATATGGCAACAATGCAATGGATTTTAGACTCTATCGACGTGCTCAACGATTTCCTGTGGACATACGTCGTGATAGTGTTGCTCGTGGGTTGCGCCATTTATTTCACGGTGCGCTCAAAGGGCGTGCAGTTCCGTTTGCTGAAAGACATGGTGAAGGTCATCATCGACCGACCTATATATAATGATAAGGTGGAAGAGGAGAAACGACCCACCAATAGCGGCGACGAGAAGCTGAGGAAGATAGGTTCGTTCCAGGCCTTCGCCGTCTCGCTCTCGAGCCGTGTGGGCACAGGCAACCTCGCTGGTGTGGCATCGGCAATATTCGTTGGTGGACCTGGAGCCGTGTTCTGGATGTGGGTGATGGCACTCTTAGGAGCAGCAACGGCTTTCGTCGAGGCAACGCTCGCACAGCTCTACAAACGCCGCGGAAAGGACTCGTTCTACGGAGGTCCTGCCTACTATATGGAGCACGGACTGCACCGCCGCTGGATGGGCATTCTCTTCGCTGTGCTGATAACCATCACCTTCGGTATGGCAAACCAAGTGGTGCAGAGCAACACGCTTTGCGACGCACTTGCTGATGCGGCAGGCATCGACCGACTGTGGATAGGCGTGGTGCTGACAGTGGCAACACTGGTGATCATCTTTGGCGGTATCACACGCATTTCGCACTTTGCAAGCATAGTGGTGCCATTCATGGCCATTGGCTACATATTGCTCTCGCTGATAGTGCTCATCATGAACATAACGGAGATACCAGCCATGCTGATGCTCATAGTGAAGAGTGCCTTCGGACTGGAGCAGGCAGTGGGAGGAATGTTTGGAGTGGCTGTGATGCAAGGAGTTAAGCGTGGACTGTTCAGCAACGAGGCGGGAGAAGGCTCGGCACCAAACGCCGCCGCCATAGCATCAACGTCGCACCCCATAAAGCAAGGACTGCTGCAGGCTCTTGGAGTGTTCTCCGACACCATCATCATCTGTTCCTGCACGGCATTCGTAATACTGCTCTCAGGACTCTACGACAGTGGTCGCGACGGCATCATTCTGACGAAATATGCCTTGGTGGAGCACATTGGAAACGCAGGAGGTCTGTTCATCACGGCAGCCATCTTCCTCTTTGCCTACAGCACCATCATTGCCAACTATTTCTACGGCGAGACGAACATAAGATTCATTACGCAGGGCAAGACGCCAATAAACGTGTTCCGCATCATTACGGGCATAACGGTGATGATTGGCGCACTGGTGTCGCTGCAGACGGCATGGAGCTTCGTTGACCTTGCCATGGGAACTATGACACTCGTCAACCTCATTGCCATCATACAGCTCTCGCCAAAGGTTTTCGCCTTGTTGGACAACTACATGCAGCAGCGCCGACAGCATCGTGACCCTCAGTTCCGCAGGTCGATGATGCCTGAGATTGAGAAGGACATTGAGTGTTGGGAGTGATGGTTAAAGAATTAAGAATTAAGAACTCAACTTTCGGAAGTGATGGAAGTTAAAGAAGTTAAAGGAGTTAAAGACGAATGTCCAAACCAGAAAAACTCCATAAAGGAAGCGGAAAACTATTGTCTTTTTTTCGCTTTGCTCAAGGAAACTTCTCCTTTAACTCCATGAACTCCATGAACTCCAAAGGTTTATCAAATCAGAAACTTGAATTAAGAATTAAAGAAATTGAGATGGAGAAAAATTATCATATTGAGTTTCCATCGCTGATGGAAGGAAAAAGAGTGATGTATGTCCACGGCTTTGCCTCGTCGGCTCAGTCGGGAACGGTGGCACTGCTGCGGCAGCTGATGCCAAAGGCTGACGTGGTGGCATTCGACCTGCCACTCGACCCGCAGGAAGCCATCGGACTGCTGAAGGCGAAATGCGAGGAGCTGAAGCCTGACCTCATCATTGGATCATCGGCAGGAGGCATGATGAGCGAGATGCTCTACGGCTACGACCGAATTCTCGTAAACCCTGCGTTCCAAATGGGCGACACAATGGGGAAACACGGAATGATAGGCAAACAAGTGTATCAGAATCCACGTCAGGACGGAGTGCAGGAGTTCATCGTGACAAAGGCTTTGGTGAAGCAGTATGCAGAACTCACTGAGCAGTGCTTCAGCAACGCCACCGACGAACGAGAGCAGCAGCGCGTATGGGGAATGTTTGGCGACAACGACCCACTGGTGCACACCTACGACCTCTTCCTCAGCCACTATCCGCAGGCAGTGCGCTTCCACGGCGAGCACCGACTGA
>CAMAGM010000135.1 GCA_945833995.1 uncultured Prevotella sp. | reverse complement strand
CAACAATACATGGTGGTGGCGTAACTCGAGATTCAAATAATCGCGGGATACGAAGTTGTGTGTGTTGTAAAAAGCATATAAGACCAGGCTCATCGTTAACGCGGTGAGCCTTTTTTTTTAAGTTAAGGATTTAAAAATTAAGATATGAAAAAAACGTTTTTAGTTGACGAGAAAGGCTTCTACGGAGAATTCGGCGGTTCCTACGTGCCCGAAATCCTCTATGCCACAGTGGAAAAGCTCAGGGAGCAGTATCTGCCCATACTTGAGTCGAAAGATTTTCAGGATGAATACATGGCCCTACTGCGCGACTATGTAGGCCGTCCCTCACCCCTCTATTTCGCAAAGCGCATGAGCGAGCGCTACGGCTGCCAGCTCTACCTCAAGCGCGAGGACCTAAACCACACTGGCGCACACAAAATCAACAACACCATAGGACAGATCCTTTTGGCTAAGAAGATGGGCAAGAAACGCATCATCGCAGAGACAGGAGCAGGACAGCATGGTGTGGCAACAGCTACGGTTTGCGCACTGATGGACATGCCTTGCGTGGTTTACCAGGGAGCACTCGACGTGGAGCGACAGCACACCAACGTAGAGCGAATGAAGATGCTCGGAGCTGAGGTACGACCAGTGAAGACAGGCAACTGGACACTCAAGGACGCTACCAACGAGGCAATACGCGACTGGTGCTGCCACCCTTCCGACACATTCTACATCATAGGCTCCACCGTTGGTCCTCACCCCTACCCCGACCTTGTTGCCCGCCTTCAGAGCATCATCTCAAAGGAAATAAAGGAGCAGCTGCAGGAGAAAATAGGACGCGACTATCCCGACTATCTCATGGCCTGCGTAGGCGGAGGCTCCAACGCCGCTGGTACGATATACCACTACATCGACGACGAGAGGGTGAGGATAGTACTTGCAGAAGCAGGAGGCCTCGGCGTTGAGACAGGACACACGGCAGCTACCATACACGCTGGCAGGCTTGGCATACTCCACGGTTCACGCACTCTCGTGATGCAGACTCCTGACGGACAAATAATAGAGGCAGAGAGCATCTCGGCAGGTCTCGACTATCCTGGAATAGGTCCTATGCACGCCAACCTTGCATCGCAACACCGTGCTACAGTCTATAGCATCAACGACGACGAGGCAGTAAAAGCCGCCTACGAGCTTACACGCACAGAGGGAATAATACCCGCATTGGAGAGCGCACACGCCCTGGGAGTGCTGCCAAAGATGCAGTTCAAGCCAGAGGACGTGGTGGTGCTGACAGTAAGCGGACGTGGCGACAAGGACGTTGAGACCTATTTGGCAAACAAGAAAATGGCGGGAGAGTATGGCAATTTTTGAGCGAGCTCAAAAATTGCAATTAAAGAATTAAAATATTAAAGAATTAAAGTTCTTGCGAGAATTAAAGAATTAAAGTTCGTTATACATTTATATAATATGGACACAATATTCTCATACACCACTGCAAGCCGAACACTGCTTGCAGACCTATATACGCCAGTGGGCATCTACATGCGCCTTAGGGACATCTATCCGCAGAGTGCGCTCATGGAGAGCTCCGACTACCACGACTCAAACAACAGCCACTCGTTCATAGGCATCAACCCTATTGCATCTGTGGCAATAAGTCATGGCGAGGCAATATGCACATTCCCCAACGGCGAGACAACACGCCACGAGGTGAACAAGGAATACAAGTCGGACAAGGCAATAAACTCGTTCATCAACCGCTTCAAGGTAGAAGGCGAATATGCCTCATATTATGGACTTTATGGCTATACTGCTTTCAACGCCGTACGCTACTTTGAGGACATCAACGTAAAGGATACCACAATGGAGAAGAACGATGCTCCAGACATGATGTATATACTCTACAGAGACATCATAGTGTTCGACCATTTCAACAACAAGCTGACGATAATAACGCTTGGCGATGAGTCGGCTCTTGACGAGATATACCGTCAGATGAACAAGGCAAACATACACGCCTACGATTTCCATCCCGTTGGCGACACCACGTCGCCACTGACCGACGAGGAGCACAAGGCAAACATACGCCGCGGCATAAAGCACTGCCTCAGGGGCGACGTCTTCCAAATCGTGATCGCACGCCGCTTCATACAGAAATATGAGGGCGACGACTTCAAGCTCTACCGTGCCCTCCGCTCCATCAATCCCTCGCCATACTTGTTCTACTTCGACTTTGGAGGCTTCCGCATTTTCGGATCGTCGCCTGAGACACACTGCAGGATAGAAGGCCGCAAGGCATACATCGACCCTATTGCGGGAACTACAAAGCGAACAGGCGACGCCGAGGCTGACCGCAAGGCAGCTGAATATCTGCGCAACGACGCCAAGGAGAACGCCGAGCACGTGATGCTGGTTGACTTGGCAAGAAACGACCTAAGCCGCAACTGCCACGACGTGAAGGTGAATTTCTACAAGGACTTGCAATACTACTCACACGTTGTCCACCTCGTCTCACGCGTCAGCGGAACACTCAACGAGGGAGCCGACCCTATAAAGGCATTCATCGACACTTTCCCCGCAGGAACACTGTCGGGTGCACCAAAGGTGAGGGCAATGCAGCTCATCAGCGATATTGAGCCACACAACCGAGGAGCCTACGGCGGCTGCATAGGTTTCATAGGTCTCGACGGCAGCCTCAACCAAGCCATCACAATCCGCACCTTCGTCTCAAGAAACGGCGAGCTGTGGTTCCAGGCTGGCGGCGGCATAGTGGCAAAGAGCGACGAGGAATATGAGCTGCAGGAAGTGAACAATAAACTCGGCGCACTGCGCAGGGCAATAATAATGGCAGAAAAAATGTAAGTCACATCATGAAGACAGTAATAATAGACAACTACGACTCGTTCACATACAATCTGAGTCATCTTATAAAGGAGATAGGCGCTGACGTTACGGTAATACGCAACGACCAGTTCACACTCAACCAGCTGATGCCGTTCGACAAGATAGTCCTCAGCCCTGGCCCTGGAATACCGTCGGAAGCAGGCTTGCTGCTCGACGTTATAAAGACCTACGCAGGCAAGAAGCCTATTCTCGGCGTATGCCTCGGCCATCAGGCAATAGGCGAGGTGTTTGGCGGAACGCTCGAAAACCTTAGCGACGTCTTCCACGGAGTAGCCACCGAGGGCACTCAGTTCTCCAACGACTACATATTCGATGGGCTGTCAAAGCGCATCACCATGGGACGCTACCACTCATGGGTGGTGAGCCGCGAGAATTTCCCATCCTGCCTTGAGGTAACTGCCGTGAGCGACGAGGGACAGATAATGGCTCTTAAGCACAAGAACTTCGACATCCACGGCATTCAGTTCCACCCTGAGAGTGTACTGACGCCCGAAGGCAAGACAATGGTTAGGAACTTCATACTTAGGAGTTAAAGGAGTTAAAGGAGTTAAAGGAGTTAAAGACATTTGATTAAGCCTGAAATACTTCAAAGGAAGCGAAAAGACTAATGTCTTTTACTACTTGAACTCCCTGAACTACAAATAGACAATAATCAATAAAAATTTTTGACCGTATGCAAACAATGAAAGATATCCTCAACAGAATGTTGAATCATGAGGAACTGACAAGAGAGGAGACCAAGAACATCTTGGTAGGAATAACAAAGAGCGAATACCCCAACGAGCAGATCACTGCCCTGCTGACGGCACTGCAGATGCGTGGCATCACCGTTGACGAGCTGTTGGGCTTCCGCGACGGAATACTTGAGACGGGAGTGCCAGTGCCACTCGACTGCGACCGCTACATCGACGTTGTAGGCACAGGCGGCGACCGCAAGAACACCTTCAACATCTCAACCACATCGTGCTTCGTCATAGCCGGTGCAGGCTACAAGGTGGCAAAACACGGCAACTATGCTGCCACAAGCACCAGCGGAGCATCAAACGTGATAGCCAACCACGGCGTGAATTTCACCGACGACATCGACAAGCTCAACCGCTGCATCAACGAGTGTGGCATAGTCTATCTCCACGCCCAGCTCTTTGCCAAGGCCATGAAGTTCGTGGGTCCTATACGCAAGGCACTTCAGTTCCCCACCTGCTTCAACCTGCTTGGCCCTATCGTAAACCCCTCAAAGCCCCAGTGCCAGTTGCTCGGCGTTGCCAACCTCGACCAGATGCGCCTCTACAGCAACGTATATCAGAAGATTGGCATTGACTACGGCATTGTGAACAGCATCGACGGCTATGACGAGATTTCGCTCACAGGCGACTTCAAGGTGACTACAAACGCCTACGAGCGCATCTTCAAGCCCTCCGACCTCGGTTTTGGCATCACCAAGCCTGAGGAGCTGCGTGCCGGTGCAGACGAGAAAGAGGCAAAGGAAATTTTCGACAATGTTCTCGCCAACACTGCCCTACCCGCCCAGAAGAACGTAGTTCTCGCCAATGCCGCCTTCGGCATACAGGTGCTTGAGAAGGGCAAGAAGGACATTGCAGAGTGTGTGGAGATAGCCCGCGAGTCAATAGACAGCGGCAAGGCTCTCGCCACATTCAAGAAATTCGTTGAGCTCAACTCCTAACTCCATAATTTCTAATTTCTCATTTCTAATTACAAAAATATGGACGTATTAGAAAAAATAGTTGCCCACAAGCGCGTTGAGGTGGAGAAGTGCAAGGAAGTTGTTCCCGCATACGCCATCCACTCTCGCGTAGAGGCTATTCTCGGCGGCAAGGTTCCGTCTATGCGAGAAGCCATCGTAGAGTCAACTACGGGCATTATTGCCGAGTTCAAGCGCAAGTCGCCGTCAAAGGGGTGGATAAAGGAAGAGGGCCGGGCTGATGTCATTCCCCTGTCCTATCAGCAAAACGGCGCAGCGGCAATAAGCATACTCACCGACGAGGAGTTTTTCGGTGGCTCAGACAAGTTCATTGTCAAGGCAAGGCAGTCGGGCGTAAGCATACCTGTTTTGTACAAGAATTTCATCATCGACGAGTATCAACTGTTCCAAGCCCGCCTCTGCGGAGCCTCAGCCGTGTTGCTCATTGCCGCCGAGCTTTCCAAGGAAGAATGTCGTAGCCTGCTCCACACTGCCCACGAGCTGCAGCTTGAGGTGCTGCTTGAGATGCACAGCGAGCAGGAACTGGAATACGCCGATTTGGAGCCTGACCTGTGTGGCATCAACAACCGCAACCTTGGCACATTCATCACCTCTGTCGATAACTCCTTCCGCCTTGCGTCGATGCTTCCCAAAGAGGCAGTAAAGGTGAGCGAGAGCGGCATTTCCAACCCCGCCACTATCCGCCAGCTCATGCAGGCAGGATTCAAGGGTTTCCTCATCGGTGAGTGTTTCATGAAACAAGAGAATCCGGGCGAGGCTCTTGCCAAATTCATCTCCGAGATATGATAATAAAGATCTGTGGGATGCGGGAGCCCGACAACATCCGCGACGTAGCCCAAACGGGCGTAAATTGGATGGGCATGATTTTCTGGCAGCAGTCGTCGCGCTATGTGGCAGACCTATCAGCCGCCAATGCCATTCCCAGTGGCATAGAGCGCGTTGGAGTGTTTGTTGACCAGACAAACGACCTCATCGTAGATGTTGCCACGAAATGCCACCTAAACATCGTGCAACTGCATGGCAGGGAGAGCAAGGAGAGCATTGCCGACCTTCGCCAGCAGCTTCCCAAGGGCGTGCGACTGATGAAGGCAATAAGCATATCCACAGCCGATGACATCGGCAAGGCCGCCGACTATGCCGACGTGGCAGACTATCTGCTGTTCGACACAAAATGCCAAACCGTAGGAGGCAGCGGAAGGCAGTTCGACTGGTCGCTCATCGACAACTACCAAGGTCCACTGCCCTTCCTGCTCAGTGGCGGCATAGGTCCAGAAGACGTGGAGGCAGTCAGCAAATTCCACCACCCAAAGATGATGGGAATAGACCTCAACTCAAGGTTCGAGACTGCCCCAGCCCACAAGAACGTGGAGAGACTCTCGGCGTTCGTTGGTGAATTAAGAATTAAAAATTAAGAAATTAATGTTCAATAGCTATGAATAAAATCAACAAACTGTTCGCCGACAAAGGCGACCGCAAACTGTTATCGCTCTATTTCTGCGCAGGTTGCCCACAACTTGAATGTACTGGTGAGGTGATAAAGACAATGGAGCGACGTGGCATAGACTTCATAGAGGTCGGCATTCCTTTCAGCGACCCTATGGCAGACGGCCCTGTAATCCAGGACGCCGCCACCACAGCCCTGCGCAACGGAATGTCGGTGAGGACACTCTTCAGTCAGCTCTCGGCAATAAAGGACGAAGTGACAATACCGCTCATACTCATGGGCTACTTCAACCCAATACAGAACTACGGAATAGAGCCTTTCTTCAAGAGCTGCGTGGAGACTGGAGTGTCGGGAGTGATTATCCCCGACCTTCCGTTCAAGGACTATCTCGACGAGATAAAGCCCGTTGCCGACAAGTACGACATTCGCGTCATCATGCTCATCACACCTGAGACGAGCGAGGAGCGCATCCGTTTCATCGACGACCACACCGACGGTTTCATCTATATGGTCTCGTCAGCAGCCACAACAGGCGCACAAAAGAGTTTCGACGAGAGCAAGCAGGAGTATTTCCGCCGCATAAACGCGATGAACCTGAGGAATCCGCGCATGATAGGGTTCGGCATAAGCAACAAGCAGACTCTCGAAAGTGCCCAAGCCAATGCCGCAGGGGCAATCATAGGCAGCAAGTTCGTAACCCTGCTGAAAGAGAGCAAAAACGCCGACGAAGCCCTCGACAAGCTGTTCGACGCACTGGCAAAATAAAATCGAATAATGTTGACAAAGTTCAACTGACTCTGATTCCCCTATTGTATTAGCCCCCTCCAACTCCCCCATGGGGGAGAGCCACGTTGGCGCCTCCTCTACGCGCTGCCGTCACTCCCCCACCAGTGGAAGTTGGAGGGAACCACCGAGGCTGTTCATACTCCCCTCCCCCCCATTTGTATCACACTATCCACAATTACAATAATTACAATAATTACAGAGGAAATAGACATGGGTGTGAGAGAGAATA
>CAMAGM010000134.1 GCA_945833995.1 uncultured Prevotella sp. | reverse complement strand
CGTTAATCCCTTATTGTCTAACATTTTAAAGTAAGAAAACTATGCCAAGATCAGTAAATCACGTTGCTTCAAGAGCAAAGAGAAAAAGAATTTTAAAGCTTACTCGCGGTTACTTTGGTGCCCGCAAGAATGTTTGGACCGTAGCCAAGAATACCTGGGAGAAGGGTCTTACATACGCTTACCGTGACCGCCGTAACAAGAAGCGCACATTCCGCGCACTGTGGATTCAGCGTATCAACGCTGCCGCACGTCTGGAGGGTATGAGCTACTCAGCTCTCATGGGTGCCCTGAACAAGGCAGGTATCGAGATCAACCGCAAGGTTCTCGCTGACCTCGCTGTAAACAATCCAGAGGCTTTCAAGGCTATCGTTGAGAAAGTAAAGTAAGAAGGAAATGAAGGTCATCGACCTTTATGTTTCATAACAAAAAAAGCTGCAATTCGTTGGAATTGTAGCTTTTTTTGGTTTTAATTGCGGGAAAACACAAAAAAAACTGCTTCGATGGCAATTATATCATAATAATTTAGTATTTTTGCATCATGAAGTTGGATTCGATCATTAGGACATACGGTCATGATGTCATGGAAAGTCTAAAGCATTGCCATGACAACGGTGACGTCAGGCGAGTGCTTGCGGGTGCAGGATTCGATGTCTCCGACGACGATGTTAAGGACATTGTCGTGGTGCTTGACATGCTGAATGGTGGGCTGCGCGAGCTGTCGCTTGACGAGTTGTCGCAAATAACCGGAGGGTGAAGAATGAAGAGTTAAGAATGAAGAGTTAAAAATTAAGAGTTAAGAATTAAGAATTGAACGTTGAGTTTTGAGTTGGGAATAGACCAAAGCAATGAATATGAAGAGAAACCTGTTTAGAAAAGAGACGCTTGACGTGCTGGATAATCCAGGTCAGATAAATGACTTCATACGCGTCACTACGCCGCCTCTATATATTGCCCTGCTGTCGATGGTTATCTGCAGCATAGTGGTTTGTTTTTGGTTGGCGTTCGGTACTATAACCGAGCATGTCAAGACTGTGGCTGTAGTGTTTCCACACGAGACTCCAAGCCGTGTCTGTGCTGAGTCTGCCGGCTCGGTAGAGAAACTTTTCGTGGTCAAGGGCGAGACAGTGAAGAAAGGCATGCCGCTGATGTCGGTGAGATACAACGACGCTGTTGATACCGTGACGGCAGAAGTGGCAGGTTTGGTGATAGACTGCAAGTTGGTTGACGGGACTTTCCGTGCCCACGAGACCTTGGCTGAGATTATCCCCTCAAAAAAGAACAGCTTGAATAAAGAGCTGATTACATACGTGAAATACAAGGACTTGCGAGAGCTTAAGCCAGGACTTGAGGTACAGGTGACACCCGTTGACCTACATCGTGAGGACTATGGCTATATAATAGGCCACATAACCAAGGTTGACCATTTCCCCATTAGCATCGACGATGCGCGGAAACAGTCGTCGATAAGGAATTTCATAGACATGATATTCCCTGCCGAGACAGCCTACGAGGTAAGGCTCGTCGTAGATACCGACCAAGATGACAACACGAAGCTTAAATGGTCAAGGACTCAGAGCCGTGACATTAGACTCAGCTCCATGTCGTTCTGCAATGTCCAGATAATCACCGAGCGCAAGCCCGTCTATAAGATGTTCATAAGGTTTTGAGTGAAAGGAGAGGTTTGCAGATGAAATCGAAGGCAGTCAAGAAAGTACCTGTTATCATGCAGATGGAAACCGTGGAGTGTGGCGCGGCGGCTCTCTCGATGCTGCTTGCCTATTATGGCAAGTGGGTGTCGCTTGAGCAACTGCGTACCGACTGCGGCGTGTCGCGCGATGGCAGCAATGCTCGCAACATCGTCTTAGCTGCCCGAAACTATGGTATGGACGCACATGGTTGGCGGGCAGACATAGACTCGTTGGAGAAGATGTCACCAGCCATTATCCACTGGAACTTCAATCATTTTGTGGTATTCAAGGGATTCTATAAGGGCATGGCTCTCATCAACGACCCTGCAGCAGGCAGCATGGCAGTCTCGATGCGCGATTTCCGACGCTCCTATACAGGAATAGCAATAACAGCCGAGCCTGGCCCGGATTTCAAACCGAGTGGTCATCAGACCTCGATATTCCATTATATCAGGGAGAACATAAAGGGAGTGTCGGACGCGTTCATCTTCACCCTCATAATGGGAACGCTGATGGCTTTTGTCGGAATGCTCTACCCCTTGTTCTCACAGGTTTTCCTCGACAGCATCATCACGGGCAAGAACGACGAGTGGACTACGCCTTTCTTTGCGGCAATGGCAGGCTTGTTGATTTTCCATTTCGTGCTTGCGCTACTTGACAATGTCTATGGACGACGGTTCTCAGGAAGCATGTCGCTGAAGGGAAATGCAAGGTTTCTCTGGCATGCGCTTAATCTCCCGATAGAGTTCTACAGTCAGCGATACGTAGGAGACATAGTGCAGCGACAGTCGCTGAACGAGACGATAACAACCACGCTCGTGATGGTTTTGGCTCCTTATGCAGTGAACGTGCTGCTACTCATATTGTATGTTTTCCTTATGGCAAACTACAGCATTCCGCTGACTATCATGGGATTGCTCGTCGTGGCACTCAATATGTATGTAGTAGTTAATGAGAGCGAGCTACGCAACAACCTTAGCCGTGCGTTGGAACAGAGCGAGGGACGCTTCTATGGCATAACGATGTCGTGTATCGACAACATTGAGAGCATAAAGGCAGCTGGTGCCGAGCGTGGATTCTTCGAGTTCTGGGCAGGCAACTTCGCCCGCCGCAACAATCAGGAGGTGGCAATGCAGAAGAGGACTTTCCTCCCCTACGTCTTTGGCCATCTTGCCAATAGCCTTGTGCTGATTCTCGGTGCCGCGCTGATTCTCAACGGAGAATTCAGCATAGGTATGCTTATGGCATTCCAGGGATTCATGGCAGAGTTTATGAAGCCAGCCATGGGACTCATGACAGGCTCAACTACCGTAATTGAGCTGAGGTCGCAGATGGAGCGCATCGACGATGTGCTTGCCTATCCTGTGCAGCAACGCAATGTGGTGATGCCGACAGAGGATGAGGGGGAAATGCCAAACCAAATGAAACTTAGGGGTGAATTGGAGCTCCGCAATGTGACGTTTGGATATAATCCCACGGCAGAGCCACTGATTACAGACTTCTCCTTGAAACTGCAGCCAGGCCACAGTGTGGCTATCGTCGGCGCATCGGGTTGTGGAAAGAGCACAATAGCGAAGCTCGTCTCAGGACTTTACTCACCATGGAGCGGACAGATTCTGTTCGATGGGCGCGACATTTCAGAGATCACCCACGACGAGTTTGTAAACTCCGTAGCGGTTATAGACCAGAATGTTGTGCTCTTCAACGATACTATCTCTGAGAACCTGAAGATGTGGGACCACTCGGTAGAGGACTTCACCATGACGATGGCTTGTATTGACGCGGGAATACGCGACGACATCATATCGCGTCCAAGAGGCTTCAACACACGACTTGTCAAGGGCGGAGGCAACTTCTCAGGAGGTCAGCGTCAGCGAATGGAGATAGCCACTGCCCTCGCCCGAGAGCCAGTGATTCTCGTACTTGACGAGGCGACAAGTGCCCTCGACACAGTGATGGAGCGCGACGTGATGCAGAGCATACGGCAGTGTGGAGCATCTATAATAGTCATTGCACACAGACTCAGTACAGTGCGAGACTGCGACGAGATCATCGTCATGGACAAGGGGCACATCGTGCAGCGTGGCACTCATGACGAGCTGATAGCGCAAGAAGGACATTACAAACAGCTGATGGATTGCGACGACGACACCGAGTTTGCTGAATAAAGAAAGTAGAAATGTTATTTGACGACCAGATAAACAAAAGGCGCGAGCGCGAGACAGCCTTGCTGCGCGAGGTTTTCGGCGACACCGCCAAGGACATGGGGTTCAAGGTTGACCGAGGGTCAACGCAGAACTCTGGTAATCATGTGCTCAACATGCTTCTTGAGTACTTGAGGGTCACCGACTATGTCCTTGACGATGATGGCTTCCTCACCCCCGACGAGCAGCTTGAGCGCATTTTGCGTCCTATAGGCATCATGCAGCGCCGCGTTCATCTTGATGGGGCTTGGTGGAAGATGACCGTAGGTCCTAAGTTGGGCGAGGACAAGGATGGCAACATGCTGCTTTTCCTTCCCGCAAAATGGTATTTCGGATACAAGTGTATCGATGCCAATGGGAATGTACGCCGTGTCAATGCTGAACTGATGAAGGATGTGAAGCGCGATGCCTTGACCTTTTATCCTGCATTGCCTCCGAAGTCACTCACAGGCAAGGACTTATTGAAGTTCGTGGTAAGGGTGTTGCCAACATCGGCAGCCTTTGCCCTCTTGTTCGCCGCACTGGTGGTTAGCCTTTTCGGCATGTTCATTCCGTTCATCAACAAGCAGATATTCAACAACGTTATACCAAACGGCATTCTCTCTGACCTCTACCCAATGGCAGCATTGTTCAGCGGAGTTGTCGTTGGCAGCGCGTTGATAGAGGTGATGAGAAACAAACTCATCTATCGCGCAAAGGATATCTTGCAGATGCACTTGCAGACAGCATTCATGGCGCGAATTTTTACCCTCGATACCGATTTCTTCTGGAAATACTCGTCGGGAGAGATAACCAACCGCGTGGCATCAATCCGTCGTTTGAGTGCCTTTGCCAACGAGGCGCTTCGTGGTGCCCTCTTCACTTTGCTCTTCGCTGTGGTCTATGTGTTCCAGATTACCATATATGCAAAGGAGTTGCTCGTTCCGTCGCTTGTGGTGCTCTCGGTACACACTATATTGCTCATAATTTATTTTGTGCAAATGCACAACGAGGAGCTGGAGTTTGCCGACCACAAGTCGGAGCTCGACGGTATGGAATACGACCTTTTCGCCGGCATTCAGAAAATCAAGCTGACAGGCTCGGAGAAAAGGGCATTCACCAAGTGGCTTGACCTCTACCGCCACTGTGCCCACATCAGCTACAATCCCTCCATTTCCGTAAAGATTATGCCTGCGCTAATTGCCCTTTGCGAGATGGGAAGCATAGCTGTGCTCTACTGGTACGCCGTGGAATACAACGTTGGCGTGTCTGACTTCATCGCTTTCAGTGTAGCTTACGGTATGATAGCCTCTGCGCTGAATTCAATGACTGCCACCATTCCCGACTTGGCAAAGATTACCCCACTGATGAAAATAGCGGGTCCCGTGCTCTCCAATGTCCCAGAGCTTCAGCCCGATGCCCCACAGGTGCAGTATCTGAGTGGAAACATCGAGATTAGCGACCTCTCGTTCCGCTATGGCAGTGAGAGCAACTGGTTATTCAGGCATTTGAACCTGAGGATAAATGCAGGCGACTATGTGGCGATAGTTGGTCCATCGGGTTGCGGAAAGAGCACGTTGCTCCGACTGCTTCTTGGCTTTGAGCACCCGCAGGCTGGTGGTGTGTTCTACGACAACTACGACCTCTCGAAATGCGACAAGACAAGCCTTCGCCGACTTATCGGAACTTGCCTGCAGAACGGTAGCCTGTTCTCAGGCGACATATTCAGCAACATCACCATCACAGCTCCCAACAGCACGATGGATGACGCATGGCGGGCAGCGGAATTGGCTGGCATTGCAGACGACATAAGGCAGATGCCTATGCAGATGCAAACAATAGTGAGCGAGGGAAACAGTAGTTTCAGCGGAGGTCAGAAGCAGCGCATACTCATTGCAAGGGCATTGATAGCCAACCCGTCGATACTGCTGTTCGACGAGGCAACGAGTGCCCTCGACAACCTGAGTCAGAAACTCGTGGCTGAGCATCTCGACAAGCTCGACTGTACGCGCATCATCGTTGCCCACCGTCTTAGCACCATCCGCAACTGCAACCGCATTATAGTGCTCGACAAGGGTGCGATAGTGGAAGAGGGCAACTACGAACAGCTTATGGCGAAGGAAGGCCTGTTCTACAAGATGGCGAAAAGACAGATTTAGTTACACATTATTATATATATGAATCGAAATATAGGTTATATTGTGGGACGCTTAAGCGTCGTTGGCAGACTGAGGCAGAGAATAGTGACAAGGAGCAGTATGGTGACGACCAGCTTATCGACCAACTGAACGGAAAAATAAAACTCTCAGCCCAAGAGGTTGTCGAGGCTATAAGTGATACGGTACATAGCCATGCCGACGGCGCTGAGCAGAGCGACGACCTCACCATGATGGCAATGAAGATAAGAATAAATAAACAATAAATAAAGCCTGTAGATATGAACAAGGAAATCATTATCAAAAACGAAGTGGAAGAGCTCGACAAGCTCGCCGCGTTTGTTGAGGAAGTGGCTGCCGAATTGGAACTTGATCCAGAGTTGGGAATGAATCTAAATCTCGCTCTTGAGGAAGTGGTTTCAAATGTCATCCTCTATGCCTATCCTAAGGAGAAGGATGGCACGATAAACATTTCGGCAGCAAAGGTCAACGATGCGCTGGTCTTCACCATTACCGACAAGGGTAAGGCGTTTGACCCGACAAAGGTTGATGAGGCTGACGTTACATTGTCAGCAGAGGAAAGACCGATAGGCGGTCTTGGCATATTCATAGTAAAGAATATTATGGACGAGGTGAGCTATGAACGCTTGGATGTCCAGAATGTGCTTACACTGAAAAAGATAATCAATGAAAAGTAATTAATAAAAAAAAGGAGTAAACAATGGCAGAAATTGTAAGAAATGGGAACGACGTTCTCATTAAGACAGGTGTCCGTGTTGACACAATCAATGCAGGTGATTTTGAGCGTGAAATCACTCCGGCTCTCTCTGAGGCAGGTGTGAGTGCAGTTTTCGACTGCTCCGAGCTTGACTATATCAGCAGTAGTGGTCTGCGCGTAATACTGAAAGCTCAGAAGATGGTGACTGCAAACAAGGGCGAGATGAAGCTGACAGGTGTGAAACCTCAGATAAAGAAGGTTTTCGACATGACCGGCTTCTCAAGGTTCTTGAAGATAGAGTGAGGCTTGGGAGTGAAGAGTGTGGAGTGAGGAGTGTGGAGTGTGGAGTGTGGAGTGTGGAGTGTGGAGTGTGGAGTGTGGAGTG
>CAMAGM010000133.1 GCA_945833995.1 uncultured Prevotella sp. | reverse complement strand
CTCTTCCTTGACAGGTATGAAGCAAAGATAACTTCAAAGACATGGGCAACATTGGCGAAGTGTTCCAAAGACACAGCTATACGTGACATTCAAGATTTATTGGACAAAAACATCTTGGTGGAGGACATTCCTGGAGCAAAGCGCCCAAGCTACTCCATCGTCTATGATACAGAAGACCTCTCACAGTTCTTTACTGAGGTAAGCATTATCGAGGAGAACGGTGTTTCATATCTCAAAGCATTGTTCAAAGGTAAGAAGCCTGTAAACGAAAGGATCCTGAAGCTTGATGCTGAGAGATACCAAAAAGGAGAACTTCCTCTGTCAAACCTGCTCAATAAGTACTGTTCGTATATAGTCGCAAGCAATTGAGTTGCATTTAAATCGTAGATATGCAAATATGTCTTGTATTGTGTTACATTTTTAACAATTTATGGCTCGCGTGCCTCCAACGGAGTCGTCATCATCGACACCAAGGCACCTGAGAGTGGACGCCTTCGTCTCAACTATACTGGCAGTATTGACTTTAACCTGCATTATTCATACTCGTTCCTACTGCAAGGTCTAAATGGCTGTGCAAACCGAACGCAGAGCCGAGCTTGCTCGAGCTATGCTGAGGTGTAGCCAGCCATTTAGACCTTTCGTGACGGAACAGTATGAATAATGCAGGTTAAAATCTCTCTCTCTATGTTGAAGAAAGTATGCATTGTTGCCATAGCGGCATTGCTGCAGTCTTCACTGGCTTTTGCTCAGGGTGTCCTCTTTCAGGACATTCCCTGGGCAGAAGCCTTGCGAAAGGCAAAGGCAGAAGGAAAGGGTATCTTCGTTGATGTCTATACATCCTGGTGCGGGCCGTGTAGGAGCATCAAGTCATCGAAGATGCTGCTTATGCATGCTGTCAGAACTTCAGACGTAGGTCGATGCCGGCTTGGACGGGGATGCCGCGTTGGGCGAAGGAACGGGGAGTGCCATCGACGCTGCTATTGACAAGGAAGGTGTTGTAGCCGGTGTCGGTGAGGTTTCTGCCCCAGAGGTCGAGGTCAATCCTGCCAAAGTCGAGAGTGAGATGGGCACCCAAGACGGCATAGAAATCCTGCTTGTAGTCGTTGGCAGCATCCCAATAGGTAGGGCCGTTGCCTACAAGGTTGGCACCCACGACGACGTTGTGGAGCACGGTGCTGGCTATGGGGAAGCGATAGTCGGCGACGATGCTCATGGTGTGGGTGGGGACGAATGGGACCTTCTTGCCACGATAGTTGATGTCGGTGTATGTGGGCTTGCCGTCGGCTCCTCGCGATGCGACGCTGTCGGTGTAGTCGCGGAAAGTGGAATTGGTGTAGCCGTATGTTGCTGCCCATGTGAGGCGGTCGTCGAGTGCGCTGCCACGGAGCGAGAGCTCAATGCCGCTGCTTGCGCTCCTGCCCGCATTGACCATCATTCGGCCATAGCCGAAGTTTCCTGCCATGACGGAAAGTTGCTGGTTCTGTATGCGCATGTAGAAGGCGGCGAGGTCGGCATGGACACGACCTCCAAAGAGGTTAAGACGGATGCCTGCCTCGTAGTTCCAACTCTCCTCTGGCTTGTAGGATATGGTTTGGTTTACGTTGTCGTAGTCGGTTTGAGTGTGCTCGATGGTCATGTCGCCTTTCATGAGAGCCGCCATTTTTGCCCCAAGGCTGCGCTGCTCTGTCTGGAAGATGTCGGAGAACATCTGCAGGTTGTAGCCACCGGAGCGGAAGCCCTTGCTCACTACGGCATAGACGTTGTCGGCACTGTTGAGCTGATAGCTTAGGGCGAACTTTGGCAGCAGTTGGTCGTAGCCCTCAGATGTGGACGAGGCGAGCTGGCTGACGTAGCGACTGTCGAACTTCACTGGACGGCCCATCATCTGTGCGTCGCACGAGAGGCGGAAGTGTGCCTCGGTGTCGTAGTCGATTCTCACATTCTGGTGGTCGTAGCGAAGACCGAGTGTGAGACGGAGGCGGTCGGTGAGCGAGATGTTCGACTCGTGGTAGATGCCGAAGTTGAGCTGTGGGGTATGGAAAGTGCCTGGTACGCTGTTGTCGCTCAGGGTCATGAGTTTTGCCACGGCTTCGGGCATTCCGAGGTATGAGAGGATCGACTTGTTCATGTCGTCGCCGAAATAGACGGGACCACGGGTGCGGAGCCACTTGTAGCTGAAGAAAAGTCCTGAAGTGTGGTGCCATGTGGCATCGCCTGTTGAGCGGAGGGTAAACTCCTGTGTCAGGGCATTCATCTTCTGCATCTGCTCAAGCCGCATGTAGTCGGCAGGGAGATAGTCCTGGTCCATGGTCATCTTGTCGTCGATGTATTGATGGCTTGTGGTGGATGACAGCAGCAGGTTTGGCATGCTGTAGGCGATGTTGAGTCCCGTGGTCACCATCTGACGGCGATAGCCGTTGAGGAATGTTGTATAAGGGTCAGAGAAACCGTGTGTCTCGTTGTTGTATTCACCGTAAGGAAATGCGTCCTGGTTGACATACTGATAGTCGGCTGTTAGGTCGAAAGTCAGCTTGTTTGTCGGTTGCCACATAATGCGGAACTTCGCTCCCGCCTCGTTGCTCTTGTCGGCATCCTTGTCGAGAAACGAATTGTGGAAGAAGCCCTTTTGCCCGTTGTAGAACACGGCAGTGGAGAAGGCGAACTGCTCAGAAGGACGGTGATAGTGTGCCACCTCTATGTTCGAGCATAGTCCGGTGGCAATGCCCATGCGGAGGTCGGTGCCCTGATAGTTCATAGGATTCTTCGAATACATGCGTATGATGCCTCCCTCGGCATTGATGCCATAAAGTGTGCCCTGTGGGCCTCGTAGCACGTCGATGCGGTCGGTTTGGTAGAAATGGCGGTTGTAGGCACTCTTGTCAACAAGGGGAATGTTGTCGTAATATACACCCACGGCTGACGAACCCGTGCGCGAGCCAATACCTCTAATATATGTTGACGAAGTGAGGCGTGAGCCGTATTGTGGCACGGCAAGCGTGGGGACATAGGCAGCCAGTTGGCTCATGCCGCATATTCCCAAGCGCGACAGTTCACGGTCGGTGAAAACCGTGCTGCTCAGTGGCTGTTGGCGGAGTCGGGCGACTTCCTTTGGTTGAGATACTATGATCAGCTCATCGAGGTCGATGACGCGCGATGTGTCGATGCGGCTCTCTGCGTTTGCAGTTGGAGAGAGGACGGCATCAGTGTTTGCCGAAAGCATAAGCGGCATGAACAAAGCTGCCGCGAGAGAGGCTTGAATTCTATTCATTATATCAGCGTTTATGTTTTTTCGGCTGCAAAGTTACATGTTTTGCATGAGGCACACAATCCCTATTTATATGGATTTTGAGGAAAAAGGGGTTTCGCGAGTAAAAAACGGACAAAAATGTTTGGAAATAACAAGAATTAATGCTACATTTGCGGACAAAAAAAATTCAGAACAATGGACAAGGAAAGGCTAAGGCAACGCATAGGAGGCTCGGCAAGGCTGAAACGCCTGCTCGACCTGCTGATAATGAACCAGAAGCTGACACGACCACGATGGTATGTGAGGCTTGTGGCTCCACTTTATCAGCAGCGTGCGTGGTCGGCAAAGATCTATCGCAGCGTAAGGATGGACACACCGCCATACCGCAGGTTCGTGATAGGCAAGCATAGCGTGGTGGAGTCGTATGCGTGCATCAACAATGCCGTTGGAGATGTGGTGATAGGCGACCATACGCGTATAGGCTTGCACTCCACAGTGATAGGACCTGTGAGAATAGGGTCACACGTCAACCTTGCGCAAGGCATAACGATAAGCGCACTGAACCATAACTTTTGTGATGGTGGAAAACGTATTGACGAACAAGGTGTTACCACGAAAGAAGTGATAGTGGAGGACGATGTGTGGATAGGAGCCAATGCCGTGGTGTTGCCAGGAGTGAGGATTGGTAGCCATTCGGTGATAGCGGCTGGTGCGGTGGTGACGCGCGACGTTCCGCCGCGCTCGTTGGCTGCTGGCGTGCCTGCCCAAGTGAAACGAAAAATATAGAAGACAATGAAGATAGGAATAGAAGCCCAACGCATTTTCCGGAGCAACAAGCACGGAATGGACTATGTGGTGTTGGAGGAGATAAAGCAACTGCAGGAGATAGACAAGCACAACGAATACTTCGTGTTTGTGAAACCAGGTCCCGACCACTGCCTGCAGAGTACGTTCAATTGCCATGTGATGGAGGTGGATTGTCCGTCATATCCGCTTTGGGAGCAGTATGCCCTGCCAAGAGCGGCAAAGAGATGTGGGGTGGAACTGCTGCACTGCACGAGCAACACGGCACCGATGTTCTGCGACATACCCTTGGTGCTGACACTGCATGACATCATTTTCCTTGAGCCACGCGACAAGCAGAACAAGTCGCTCTACCAAAACTTGGGATGGCTATACAGGAGGCTCGTAGTGCCGAGGATTCTTGACAAGTGCAAGAAAATCATCACCGTATCAAATTTTGAGAGAGAGAACATACTGAACAAGCTCGGATTGCCAGATTCCAAGGTGGTGATGATCTACAACGGCTACAACGACTGGTTCAAGCCCGTGGAGGACAAGGGTGGGGTGGTGGACAAATACATTGCCGACAAGGACTATTTCTTTTTCCTTGGCAATACGGACCCGAAGAAAAACTCAGAGCGTACGATATTGGCTTATGCGAAATACCTAAAGGAATCGACAGTAGGGCGAAGACTGCTTGTTGCCGACCTGAAACGCAATGAGATTGACGATATACTGCAGCGGAACGGAATCTCCGCCATTGCCGACAAAATAGTGGCATCAGGCTACATAAAGAACAAGGACCTTCCATACATCTACAGCAAGGCTTTCGCTTTTCTCTATACATCGTTGCGCGAGAGTTTCGGCATCCCATTGCTTGAGGGCATGGCTTGCGGCACGGCGGTGATAACGAGCGACACATCGTCGATGCCTGAGATAGCAGGACGCGACGCGGCACTTGTAAATCCAGAGGACGTTGACAACATGGCAGACATGATGCTGCGGTTGGAACGTGACGAAGGGTTCAGGAAAGAGACCGTGGAGAAAGGATTGCGTAGGGTGGGGATGTTCTCGTGGAAGAACACAGCGGAACAACTGCTCGACGTTTATACACACTATGAAAACTAAGTGGTTTTTAACCAATCACTAAAAGAAACCGTCGGAGTCGGCATGGCTCTCAAACTCAAGCATGAGTTGCTCTGCCTCCTTTGATGCCTTGTTCAGCCGATAATAGCCGCGCACTTCCATACGCTCGATGAGCGACGATGGCGACTTGGAGTTGCGGAGCACATACTGCTGAACATGGCGATAGACATCGTCATACTCTGGTGAGAAAAAAAAAGTGCGGCTAAGGTTATAGACGCTTCGGACAAGATTGCGAAGCGAAATTCCCTTGCTGCCCATCTTTACGAGGACTTCGATTATGTATTTGTCGTATGTGACCATAGATAAATAAAAAAAGGCCGGAAACCAATGTAACCAGCCTCTTTTTTATTCTTTCGAAAAAAATTAGGCCAATGTAACTTTACCCTCTGTAGAAACAATCTTACCCTCCTTGAAGAGCCAGCCTGCACCCAGAAGAACTTCCTCCTCAGAAATCTTGGCTGCCTTGGCAATCTCTGCTACGGTCATTGCTGCGCCAGTAGCTGCAAGTGCCTGATAAACATCGCCTGCCTTGAAACCAGCGTTCTCAGCGTTAACCTCTACGGTTGTCTTCTTAGCAGCACCACAAGCTTTCTTTGTAGTTGTTGTTGCCTTCTTTGTTGCAGTTGTCTTAGCTGCAGTCTCCTTCTTTGTTGTCTTCTTTTCTGCCATAATTCTTATAATAAAAAAACCTATTAAGTATGGATCTGTCTCTTGATCCGATGCAAAATTAAGTTAAATATCTCAAATGACAAAATATTTCGGCAACTAAAATGACGTTTTTTCATCTTAGTTGCCGAACTGTTCGATTTTTTTGACGTAGGTCAATCCGCAAGTGCCTTATTCTTGACGTAGGTCAATCCTAAGTTGCAGTTCTTCAAGCTGTTTTGGGTCAAGCTCACCAGGAGCGTCGAGCATCACGTCGCGGCCGCTGTTGTTCTTCGGGAAGGCGATGCAGTCGCGTATGGAGTCGAGGCCTGCCATGATGCTCACGAAGCGGTCGAGACCGAAGGCAAGGCCAGCGTGAGGTGGCGCCCCATACTTGAAGGCATTGATGAGGAAGCCAAACTGAGCCATGGCGCGCTCAGGTGTGAAACCGAGAATCTTGAACATCTTCTCCTGCAGTTTGCCGTCGTGGATACGGAGGCTACCACCGCCCACCTCGATGCCGTTGCAAACGAAGTCGTAGGCCTTGGCGCGAACCTGCTCAGGATGCTCGTCAAGCAATGGTATGTCATCAGGGTTTGGCATGGTGAACGGATGGTGGGTAGCCATCAGTCGCTGTTCCTCGTCGCTCCACTCGAACAGTGGGAAATCGACAATCCAAAGGCACTCGAACTTGTTCTTGTCGCGAAGTCCGAGACGGTCGCCCATCTCAAGGCGCAGCGTGCAGAGTTGGGTGCGGGTCTTGTTGGTCTTGTCGCCACTGAGGATGAGGACGAGGTCGCCATCCTTGGCACCCATCTTCTCCTTGACCTGCTGGAGAACCTCTGGACCATAGAATTTGTCGATGCTCGACTTCACTGTGCCATCGGCATTGTACTTGATATACACAAGTCCCTTTGCGCCAACCTGCGGACGCTTGACGAAGTCGGTCAGCTGGTCGAGCTGCTTGCGTGTGTAGTCGGCACAGCCAGGAACACAAATACCACCTATGTACTCTGCTTGGTCGAACACGGCGAACGAGCCAGTCTTCAGCACGTCCATGAGCTCGACAAACTCCATGCCGAAGCGAAGGTCGGGCTTGTCGCTACCGAAACGGCGCATTGCCTCATGCCATGTCATCTGCTGTAGCTTTGCGGGAAGCTCAACACCGCGCACCTCCTTGAACAGGCAGCGTGCCATGTCCTCGAAGAGGTCGATAACGTCCTCTTGGTCAACAAAACTCATCTCACAGTCAATCTGCGTGAACTCTGGCTGACGGTCGGCGCGAAGGTCCTCGTCGCGGAAGCACTTGGCAATCTGGAAATAGCGGTCGAATCCGCTCACCATAAGCA
>CAMAGM010000132.1 GCA_945833995.1 uncultured Prevotella sp. | reverse complement strand
CTTTAACTCCTTTAACTCCATGAACTCCAAAGGTTTATCAAATCAGAAACTTGAAAAATTAAGAATTAAGAATTAAGAATTAAGAATTAAAAGGGGCATTGCTCGCAAACAATTCCTTCTCCCCAACGGCGGGAACGTTTTGCTCGCAAACGACGGCTGGGGGTGTGCAAACAATGCTCAATCCTTTCATTTATTTGTCAATCCTTTCATTTTTCACTACCCGAACACCTACAAAATTCATTTCCGCTTGCAAATTCCCATTTTTTTTGTTAAATTTGCAACTGTTTTTTAAGAAACAAGAACAATAAAACAAGATAAGCATGAAGAAACTTTTACTCAGTCTCATCGTGGCTTTCGCCATGACGGCAATAGCGCAAAACAAAATTGAGCTGACAAGCATGGGAAAATACCATCAGTTCAAGAAAGAAGTGACAAAGGCAAGGGCAAAGGCTGCTCCGGGCAGCAAGGAGAAAACGGTTGGAGTGCTGGTGGAGATGAACCAGGGCTACACCGTGGGGCAGCTCGAAGGAAAGGTGCAGCGCATAGCCTTCGACCGAGGCACACTCGGCAAGGTGTATGTGACACTCAGCCAGCTCGACCAGCTCAACTCACTCGCCGAGGTGAAGCACATTGCCTTTGAGCAGAAACTGCAGAAGCACCTCGACAAGGCTGCGCCAGCCATGAAGACCGACCTCATACATCAGGGAGCCGACGGACTGCCAAGTCCGTTTACCGGCAAGGACGTGCTGGTGGTGGTTTACGACGACGGCTTCGACCCCAACCACCCGATGTTTCTCGATGCCGACGGCAAGAGCCGAGTGTTGGCAGTAATCACAAAGAACGAAGTGGACGACAAGGACTTCGTGGTTGTTGAGGGCGACGAGATTGCCAGCTTCACCACCGACTCCGACGAAGGGACCCACGGAACCCACGTTGCGGGCATAGCCGCCGGAAAATACATAGACGAGAGCATACACCTCGAAGGCAGCGCCCCTGATGCCGACATCATTTTCATCTGCTCAGACATGGTGGAATTTTCAGAAATGGCAGTCTGGGTGGCAGGGCTGCGCAAGAGTCTCGACAAGCCCGTGGTGGTGAACATCTCGCTCGGCTCCACCGAAGGAATGCACAGCGACAAGGACATCACTTGCAAGCTCCTCGACGATGTGGCAGAGAAAGACAACATCATCTTCTGCATATCTGCGGGCAACGAGGGCGAAGACAAAGTGGTGCAGCGAAAACAGCTAAGTGGCAGCGCCGACGAGATGAAATCGTTCGTGAAAAACCCGTCTTGGCAGAACGAATACTACAACAACGTCTATTTCGAGGGAAAAGGCGCACACCCATTCAAGGTGATGCCAGTGGTGTATGACTGGGCAACCGGAGCGCCTTGCGACACGCTCTACTCCACGATAGGCAGCATCGACGGTGAGACCGTGGAGGACGAGAGAGACTACGAGGTTGGCAACCTCATCATTACGGTGTCAACAAAAATTGAATCACGCCTTAACGCCGAGACAGGCAACTACGAGGCAACGCTCATGTACATATTGGAGAATTCGAGCGAAGCACTTTGTGACTTTAGCATCGGCTACATCGTGACTGGCATTGACGAGAAACCGACAACAGTGACCGCATACGTCAGTTCGAGATGCACATTGGGCGTATTGGGCAACGACGACTGGAAGGAAGACATCACCACCGACGGAACCATCAACTCGTTTGCCTGTGGAAACCACACCATTGCAGTGGGCAACTACATCACGCGCTATCTCACCACCTGGACCAAGGGCTTCGACGACGTGCTTGACCCAACCTATGTGAAAGACGGCGACATGGAGCCAAGCTCAAGCTGGGGAACTCTCTACGACGGACGCTCATTCCCACACATAGCAGCGCCAGGAACCAACGTAATATCATCCATCAACAGCTACGACACAGGGGAGAGCGACCCTAAGAAGACATACTACTCAGTGAACAAGAATGGCCGCGACTACCACTTCACTGGCTACACTGGCACCTCAATGGCTGCTCCCGCCATGAGCGGCGTGGTGGCTCTTTGGCTTGAGGCTGACCCGACGCTCCCCGTGGACTATATACGCGAAATTGCCATGGAGACGGCAATAGTGGATGACAACGTTAAGAACGCCGCCATCCCAGTGCAGTTCGGTGCGGGAAAGCTTGACGCCATGGCTGGCTTGAAGCGTGTGCTCGGCGACGCTACAATGTCGGTGAAGGAAATGAACGAGCGCAGCGGCAAGAACATCCTCATCGAGCTGAAGGGCGACAGGATCATCAGCGTGTTCGCAGCCAACGAGATCCAACTCAACGCCACGCTCTACACTGCCGATGGACGAAAGGTGAGCGAAACCTCCACCGCGGGCAACACTCTCGACATCAACGCGCCCTCAGCCGGCGTTTATGTGCTGAAGGTTGGCGGACAGAAGTCGTCTGCCGTTAGGAAAGTCGTGGTTGAGTAGAGCCTTGGGGAGTTTGAAGAGTTTGAAAGGTTTGAAGAGTTTGAAAGGTTTCAAAAGTTTGAAAGGTTTTAGTATGAAAATACAGAAGATTTCTCTTTTTCCATTAATTATCGCAGTGCTTATGGCGAAGGCTACCCTGGCCTTCGCCCAAGCTCCTTTGGGCAAGTTTATGGAATATGCCGTTGATGGGAGCACGGTGACTGTCAGAGGCGAGACCGGTAGGGTGGAACTGACCGCCTACAACAATGCCATCGTGAAGGTGCTCTCGCTACCCGATGGCACACAGCGGCAGGAGCGGCGGACGGTGAGCGTGGCAACGGAGCCGTTGGGTGAGTTCTCCGTCAGTGCCGATAACGACACCGTGCTCTGCCTCAGCACTGGGAATATCGACGTGGAGGTGAGCAAGGCTGACTGCCACCTGCTCTTCCGCCGCCCCGACGGCACGTTCATTCTTCAAGAGAAAGCGCCCATGGACAACGCCTCTGAGGAGAAGACCATCAGCTTCGTGCCAAGCAGCCTCGACAAGGCTTTCTTTGGCGGAGGCTACAACAGCCAGAAGGCGAACATCGACAACCAGCCCATCACCATGGACAACAAGCCACACTTCTCGTGGAACTCCAGCTCTTTCATCGAGGGCAACATCTGCGTGCCGTTCGTCCTCTCAACCAATGGCTACGGACTCTATTTCGACAACCACCACCGCGGTGCAGTGCTCACACCATCATCTACGGAAGGCACTTCATACAAGACCCACAGCCCCTCGCCCGTGGCATACTATCTCATAGTTCCCGAAGGCAAAAACCCATGGGAGGTGATAGAGCAGTTCACCGAGCTTACGGGCCGTCAGCCCCGACCGCCAATGTGGGCTTTGGGCTACATGACCTCACGCTACGGCTACGAGACACAGGCGCAGGCTGAGAAGGTTGTCGATGACATACAGAAAGCTAACATCCCCATCGATGCCGTGGTCTTCGACATACAATGGCAAGGTCCATCTTGCGCTTGGATGGGCTCGCTCGACTGGTATGCCCCAAACTGGCCCGACCCAGAGGGCATGATAGAGGGACTGAAGGAGAAAGGCGTGAACAGCATCATCATCACTGAGCCTTACTTCACGTCGCAGACCCAGAACTACGGTTTCCTTAAAGAAAAAGGCTGGCTCGCCGACGCTGACGTGCCTGGAATGGAGTGGCTGCAGAACGACTATGTTGGACTCATCGACTACACCAACCCTGACGCTGCCGACTGGATGTGGCAAACCTACAAGCGACTTGCCGACATGGGCATCGGCGCTTGGTGGTTCGACCTTGGCGAACTGGAGAAGGACAGCGAGAACTCCACCTTTGCCGACGGCAACCGCGACGAGATGCACAACGAGTACAACAACATCTGGCTCAACGATGTCTATTCGCGCCTATCGGAGAACTATCCCGACCGTCGCCACTTCATCCTCACACGCTCAGGCACCGCGGGAATGCAACGCTACGGAGCCATACCATGGACTGGCGACATAGAGCGCTCGTGGAGCGGACTGCAGCTTCAGATTCCCGCCGCCATCAACGCCGGAATGTCGGGCATTCCGCTGTTGACGAGCGACGTGGGCGGCTTCGTGGCTCTCGACGAGAAGCCCACCGACCCAGAGCTTTACCTCCGCTGGGTGCAGCTCGCCGCCTTCTCGCCAAACATACGCACCCATAGCGCCACCATGCCCGAGCCAACGAGCGAGTGCTATGCCAGTGTGATAGACCAGGTGCGCCGCTACGTCAACCTCCACTACCGCTATCTGCCCTACATCTACGGCAACATCTGCTACGAGACTCACAACTATGGCATGCCACTGATGCGCTCCGTAGTGTATAACGACATGGTGGATGACACACGGCTCATCAACTGCGACGACGAGTATCTCTTCGGCAACGACATTCTCGTGGCTCCAGTGGTGGAGAGCGCTACGGAGCGCGACATCATATTCCCTAAAGGCACATGGGTGGATATGAACGACTACTCGCGGACCTTCACACTTGGCGACCAACTGCGATACGAGGCACCGCTCGACGTGCTGCCCTATTTCGGCAGGCTCGGCAGCTTCCTCCCACGCTTCCGCCAAACCACCTTCACTAACACGCGCGACATCGACCGCTCGCAGTATTCTGTCATTTGGCTCGTTGACGACAGCAAGATAAACTATGGCTACATCTACGAGGACGACACTATGACACCCGTGACCGACCACTATTTCATGGGATTGACCTCACTCGCGGGCTGCTCCACAGCCGACGGCTACGCACTGGAGATCGTCCCATTCCACGACAGATACGAGGGAATGTCAGAGAAGCATCTCATCGAGTTTGAGATTCCGAGAATGGAGAAGGAAGTGAAAGGCGTGAGCCTAACAAAAGGCAACGAAACGGAGAGCCTCACCCAAGTGCCACCATGCGACTCGCTCTCCAACGCCGGCACCTGGTGCTACGACCCAGCCACAGCCATGTTGCGCATAGCCGTGGAGAAAGGCAACAAAGAGCTCGCGCTCAACATAAGCACCACCACAACCGCCATCAGCACCATCAAGAACGACAACACCACCGAGAAGTTCTACGACCTCGGCGGACGCAGAGTGAATGGAGCCACAAAGCCGATAAAGATAGGAAAAGGAAAGAAATTCGCTTTGCGAAATTAAAGAATTAAAGTTCCTTGAGGTTCGAAATGTCTGAAAGACGTTAATAACAATCGTCCTGACTTTAGGCTACTGAGCCTACGGTCAGGACGATTTCCATCAACTTTTCAACTTGTCAACTAACTATCTACTTGTCAACTCTTCAATTTTTTGTCAATGCGTCAAAATTTTCCTACCTCGCATCTACATTTCGTCCACTTCTCCCGTTTTGGCTTGCGGCAATTATTTTTTTTCCTTAACTTTGCAACGAACATTTGATTGCAGACAACTAATAGTCGAAGGGAAATCCACTGGCAAAAGACTTCCGATGCCGTCTCCCTGCCTCATGCATGAGGCACAAAAAAATGCGGTATGCAAAAAAGAGAAATAAAAAGCTAAACTTGGGCGCGGATTCGATTCTATTTAAGAAACGGCAAAGGACGAGTAGCCGGTTGATTTCCCAAATGCCCGAAACTGCAAGTATTACCGAACGAGGCAGTACATACTCCCTCCCCCTAAGATAGGGGGAGTACCCCGAAGGGGGAAGGGAGTATGTACAGCCTCGATAAGTAACTGAACTTTGATTGCAATGCCGCAACGCTTATCTTGCCGCATAGAACAGACCGTAGCCTGCGGCGGTGGCTACCTGGTTGAGTCCGTTCTCGTCAACGGTGACGTTCATGCGCTTGCCGTTGAGGCACACCTGAATAGTGCCGTCGGTGTTGAAACGGAATATCTCGGTGGTCTTGCCGTCCTGAATCTGCGACCAAGAGTCGGTATTCTTGTCGTAAACGAAGTTGACGACTGCGCCGTCGGGCGACTTCACCTCGTAGCCGTTCTTGAGGATCTTCACGGCATAGAGCTTGCCGTCCTGTCCCTTCACGTCGATGGTCTTGCCCACGTTGCTTGCCATGGGGTTGGTGCCGCTCCAAAACTCTACGGAGTTGAGCACAACCACGTCTGCCAAGGAGCAGAAGGCGTAGGCTGGTGAGATGAGGATGAAGATGATCTCGTTGAGAGCCTTGCTGTTGGTGGCTGACTTGTTCCATGTAGCCAACTTGTTGAACATCGAGAACGAGCCTACGCACGATGTCGTAAGCATTGAGCCGCACAATAGTGCTACTGCCACATAAATGGTTTTTCTTCTCATAGTTTTTCCCTTTTTTTATTGTTATTATTTTGTTGTCTAATTGTCAGGAAGGAGCGTGGCTTCTGCCTCTATGCGGTTCTCGATGGAGTCGGGAAGGGTGGGGAAGAAGTCGATGCCTGTTAGTCGCTCCACTTGGTCAACGGAGTTGACGTAGTCGCCTTTGGGTCGGTTGCCTTCGGCATTTTTGTAGATGAATCCTACGGCTTTTGGGTCGTCGCCAAGGCAGAGCACTACCTTGAAGAAGGCTTCGGGCACCACCACCTTGTTCTTGCCGATGGTCTTGTGTTTCTGACGGTAGAGGATTGGGCCGCAGACAATGTATATCTCTCCGTGCTGCTCTGCCCATCGGCGGCACTGCTGCTCCATCTCGTTCCAGTCGCCAGCGTTGAGGTTGTGCACTTGTGGGCAGATGTTGGTCATCAGAAACGACTCACGCTGAGCCACTTCGCTCCATTTGTTGTCGCCCGACGGACACATGTGCCCTCGGTCGTAGCCAGAGCTTCGGTAGTCGGCGTCGGTTGCCCGTGGCGCAGGCACTTGCTCGTCTTCCTGGAATTTTATTCCGCCTCGTTTGTGTGGACCCGTGGTGTGGTCGGCAGTGAGCCGCCATGCCACCCAGTGGGGCAGTCGGGTCTCGGCGTTGTAGCAAACGGTGTATGACTCGCGATGGAGAAACTGTGCGGAGGATGCCTTTGCTGGGACTGTGGCAAAGGAGTCTATTGCCATGGCCGTTGTGGCGGTGGGCTTTTGGTGGTGTTCCTGAGGTTGGAAATCTATTGTCTTTTGGCTCTCAACTCTCAGTTGCTCAGCGCTTTTGGTGAGCTTGTCGTCGCATGCCTTTGTTATGGAGGCAATGGCGACGGTTATGATGAGTAGTGTCTTGTTCATTTTTTGCCGACAAAGATAGTGCAAAAAACTGAGAATAGCAAGCTTTTGGACAAAAAAAGAGGCTGCATATTGTAATGCAACCTCTTTTCTGAATGTTATACTGGCATGCTAACTCTTCCGTAGTTGTACATCTTCAGCATGTTCACGCAATACTTGTTGAATTT
>CAMAGM010000131.1 GCA_945833995.1 uncultured Prevotella sp. | reverse complement strand
ATAAGCACAAGAGCGGCATAGTCGTCGGGAATGGACTCAAATGTATAGTCGGGCAGCAGGCAGAAACCGCTTATTGCCTCAACAGACTCCATCGACTCCGCCACAATCTTGTTCTCATACTTTGGATTCTCCTTCATCGCCATGGCATCAGAGCGCAAAGGCTGCGTGAGATACGGCAATTCGTGCTCCGCAAACTGCGGAAGCAATACATATAAGACTTTCTTCATCTCACTCTTCTTTACTATGCCTTTCAATTCGAGGCCTTCGTTCTCAATAATTTCAAATTTCATAATCATTTATTTTATTTAGCAAGTGCTATACTTCAGATTCATAGTTCTCTTACCTTCATTACGTTTTATTTCTTTATTGATGTTCCAGGCAAATAGCACCACGCCAAGAATGCGGGAGTCAACGATGAGAACAACTGCAAATACGAGAATGTCCCAAAGAGTGAGCCAAGCCCGATGGCGGCTCTCAAGGAATATGCAGTAACAATTGCAATAATTACAAACCGCAGAAAAGGAAGACGTCTTATGTCGCCCGTGGCAGACAGTGCATATAGTCCAGCAATAACAAATGCCAAGGCTATCACAATGGTTACTGCATACAGAAGCCATGTCTGTCCGAAACAGAGTTGTGTCATCTCATCAAGAATATTATATGCCTTGAATGCCTCTTCGAGGAAGAAGAGGCAGGCAAAGTGACCTATGGAAATTATAAAATGGAGTATTGCTCCTAAACGCAATCTTGTTTTCATAACATTTTGATTTTTAATTATCAAGACAATTAAGTCGTGCCATATATAAAACCCCGAACTCCAACTGTCATTCAATCACAAAGCTGCGGGGATAGAAGTCACTGTAGAAACGGCCTTCGGAGGCTGTAAATTTCAGTACGCAATAGTTGGGATCGGTTACTCCACCCGGATAATACTGTGTGTCGCCCTCACGCCATATCATATTCTTGCTGTCCTGATCGGTCAGCACTTCCATCGTTCCCTTGAGCATCACGGCTCGGAAATTCTTCTCATCGCAGAGATATATCGAAGCCTTGGGATTTGCCCTGTAATGAGCCACACGCACGGAGAAAGCGTTTGTGGTGAAATAGAACACCGCTATGCCCTCACGCTTACGTGGCGACAGCATTGCCTTGGTGCAAGGATAGCCTTCCTCATCCACCGATGATATATATGTTGTGGGCAGATTGTCAGCCATATCCACAATGAGTTGTTTCACGGGAGCGAGTCCTGCATACATCACGTCTTGGAAATCGTGAGATGTTATGGTAATCTCCTTTCTCCAACGCTTGAGATGAGGGAAGAACATCTTCATCTGTCCGATGGCTTCCTCACGAGTCACCTTGTGCTCGGAGTCCTTGTTGAATTCCTCAACAAACTGTGCACAGTGTTCTATCATCTCTTCCATGGTACACTGTTGTGTAAACTGTCCATTTTCATAGCAGTACTTGCAGTATTCCTCATTTCTGCTTCCGTCGGCATTGGTGCCGTAGTCGTTCACGTCGGCGAGCGGCATTCCGCAGCTCTGACAAAATTTTTGTTCTGTATTCATAATCATTTATAATGGTTACTTGCTAAAGTCGTGTTGATTTTCTTCCATCTCGTCGAATATTGCCAAGATATCGCCCTTATACCACTCTATGTCCGTTGGCAACCATGTGAAGCCATAATACTCATGCTGGTTGTTAATCTCTTCCCTTATCACCTCGTCGCTATAGCCATGGTCGATGAGATAGCGTATGACTGAGGCACGCACCAAGGTTTCCTCTATGACGTTCTCCCAAATGCCATAACCCACGGAATTGAGTTTCTTGCGATGCTCGTTGAGCAGGCGAGTGCCTATTTCCTTGTATTTCTTGTCAGGCGAGACAAACGAATGGCAGAACTCATGAACGAGAATCTTGTCTATCTCACTATCACGGAAATACCACGGCGTACCGTCTTCTTGTTCGCCATATAGCATCACTGCAATCTTTTCAGGCAGGCTTCCTGGTTTGGTGCGCTCGATGGAAAAGCTGCCGCCACCGTTGTTCAGTCCTACGATAATACCGAAATCGGCAACATTCTCCTTCTTGAAGAACTCGCTGAACCAGTCGAGGTCAAGATAGTCTGCCATAGTCATGCGTGCAGCATCTACGGCTTGCTGATACATAGGCCCATGCTGGCGATAGAACTCAGCGAAGTTGCTCTTCTGATAGAAATCAGAGAGTAAGGGAAGAAACTCCTTGACGGCTTTCTTTGGCCATCGCTTGTATTCCTTGTTGGCATTGGGAATAAGACCAAGACCATTTTCTTTGCAAATCAGATGGGCACCGAGCCATGGGACTGCTTCATAGCCAATGCTATATACTGGAAGCTGATTGTGAAGCCACACAACCGCAGGATGGTTTTTCAAAGCCCCAAACCACTCGTCGCAATCCTTCTGATAGCGAGGGGCAAGGGAATCGTTGAACACTGTATTATCCGCAAATCGGGCAACAACCTCCATCAACTCCACTCCTTCCTCTGTCTTGACATAAGGATGCCTTGTCGTCAGCTTGCGGATAAATCGCATCAGGCGACGCATATACTCCTTGTCGGCTGTAGGACGGGTGAAGTCACGGCAGATAAAATGCTCGTCGCCCTCCACAGTCATGGTATCAATATCATGAGTATATTTTGAAGCCTCAGCAGTCAGTTTCTCAAAGCAAGAATACGGCACCTGACTGTCGTTTCGGCTGTGCATCATGAGCACAGGACGATTGTCAAGCCCTTGGAGGGCATAAAGAGGACTGCTGACGGAAGAGTCAACATTATATTTTCCACGGACTATTTCACCCGTTACGTCATTGAGTCGTTCGGCAGGAATCATGGGCAGCAAAGCCTCACGCATGGTCTGCAGGAAGTCCTCAAGGCTCGAAAAGGCTGACAAAGATACGAGAGCATCAATATCCTTGTTCCCGCCGATGGAACGTATGGCAACCGCTCCTCCCATCGACACTCCCATCACGATTACGGGAACGCCTTTGTATTTGGCATTGCTTTTTATATAATCCGTCACTGCCTTCACGTCGCGCGTCTCTTCGTAGGCGAGACAAATGCGATTGCCGTCGCTCTTGCCATGACCTCGAAGGTCAGGCATGATAGTGGCAACACCTGCTTTATAAAACTCTGCGGCATGACCATAGAATGCCGTCACCGACGGATTCTCTATTCCCGAAAGACAGATTACCACGCCCTTTGGCTGCTCTGGACAAATCTCGTAGGCAAAGATGCCTAAGCCATCTGTCGTCTTCAACCTTAGTGAGTCGGGGGCAGGCAAACCGAAATCTCTCGCGTCGTAGATCTTGTCATAATTTACATGCTTGTCCACGAGATAGTCAATCACCTGTCGTCCCGCAGCAATCCAATTCCCACGCTCGTCAGCGTCTTGTGCCTTAGCGTCAGTAGCCGAGAATGAACATACGGCTAACAATAATGCAAAAAACATCTTCATAAGTCGTCTCTAAAAATTCAATTTTCGTCTGCAAAAGTACTACTTTTAAGGCGAATAACCAAACAATAGGGACAGAAGGACTAAAAATGTGACGAAAGGCCGAAGGCTGTTGCATAAGGGCTTGAGGTAATCAGCTCTTCAAGAGTGTCGTATTCAGTGAAAAGTTTGTCCTTATATGATATGCCATGTCTGTCCAACAACAACATAAGCATAAAGCCAGAGGCATAATAATAGCTATCGCCATTCAGATTATACATAAACTCGCAGTCTGTGACACCAAGCTCCTTCGACACACAGTATTCAATGTATCGAGCAGAACCTTCCACCGTTTCCACCAATGAGTAATATCGGATAATGTCAAGTCCCAAACGTTCCTTCACCAATTCCAGACGGGACTTCCTTTTGGCAAACAATGACGTCAGAAGTTTAGCTGACTCTTCGCGTGATGATGCCGCAAAAGCCTTTTTTAGCAGTCCGTGTTCCTCGATTAAGTGTGCATTGTACCACTCGTAACGTTTGAATACATCAAGAAGGTCAATGTCACCTTCAGATTGTCAAGATAATTAAATCGTACCATAATTCAATATACTACGTTATTCTTTTTTTATTCAAGATACTGAAGTACTTAATTCTCAGGTTCAAGACTAATCATCATTGCAGCCAAAATCATCATTCTTGCTTTCCTATTCTCTTAATTTTTAATTCTTCATTCTTTTGACGTAACAAACATCGGAATTGCTGCAAACAATAGCAAAAATGTAACGAACAGACCGAAAAAGTGACGAACAGACCGAATTTACAATAGTTTTCTCACTGCCTTGCGGCACTTCATTGCCTCTCGTTCTGATAGTGTAGTGTTGCGTCGGGTGCCTCCTTTTTCTATCGTTGCCACAATCTTGAAACCACTATACCTACAGATTTCCTTCAGTGCCCTTATCGCCCCATGGCTTTGGTGCATGAGGATGTTGAAGGGCCACGGAGTGGTGGATGTGCTGACAAGCACGCAACGCTTGCCCCTGTGCAAAGGTTTTGGGAAGCCACGTTGGCTCTCGTCCATCATGCCATAGACAATGCGGTCGAACAGCAGCTTCAGCGTGCCGGGGATATTTCCCCAATAGCACGGTGCGGCAATAACTATCGAATCCGAATCCTTTATCAACTGCAAGACACGCTGCGAGTCGTCGTCGGGCAGCACGCAGAAGCCCTTTGCCCTGCATTGCATGCAGGCCATACAAGGCTGGACATTAAGCTTCTGCACGTCCACGACTTCCACCTCCGCACCTTGCGCCATTGCCTCGCCGGTCATCTCAGCCACCATCTGCGCAATGTTGCCCCTCTTCCTCGGGCTTGCATTGAGTATGAGTATTTTCTTTTTCATAACATTCATATTCTCTTCTTTTTCATTAATGCCCATGTCAATCCATTCCCTATTTCTTCCGTGTCATAGACCTTGTTTTCATAACGCCTTTTGTTTTCAATTGTCAATCACACTCCAACGGTATCATCACTCCACACTTATAGTCGGGGGAGTTGAAGTCGCCCATGGTGTACCATTCCACGTTGACAGCCATCACGACCTTGTATTCGGGATGCTGGGGAAGCCACTCGTTATATACGCTTGTGTAGTTGTCGTGGAATGCAGCCATGCCTCCCTCAAAATGGAACTTCAGCCATTTTCTGTATTCCACCTTGCGCACTTCCATTCCTTTGGGCACATTGCCACCCTTATAGCTGCCGCTGATGAAATAGTCGAAAGTGCCGGCTGCCAAATCACATTCGCAAAGCGCGAACTCACCAATGCCATTGTCAGCCACAGCCTGCTGCATCTCGTTTTGCGGCTTGCCAGCCTGCATCATCGGGATGCAGTACTTGTCGCTGAACTCTTTCCAGAAGGCAGGACATTCCTCCGGTCCCTTCTTCATCTCAATCTTCCTTACGATGCCTATCAACTCGAGGCCTTCGTTCTCAATAATATCAAATTTCATAATCATTTCTTTTTTTATTTTGCGGCTGCAAAGGTAGCCGTAATTAGCCAATAAACCAAATATTTGGTACAGAAGGACTAAAAATGTGACGAAAGGAAGATGGTTTCTCATATTTTTATATAACTTAAAATAAGATAAGCTGCATCTCAACAATAAAAATAAAAGTTTTGTGACTTTTATTTTGTATTGTCTTCGATTTGCATTATCTTTAAATAAGATAAGCTGCATCTCAACAATAAAAATAAAAGTTTTATGACTTTTATTTTGTATTGTCTTCGATTTGCATTATCTTTGCAGCGGAATTGCAGGCTAACTTCTCCTGCAACAGACGCGAAACAATGGGTATATACATCAATAAAGGAAACAGTGACTTCCGTGACATCGTGGCTCACGAATATGTTGACAAGACTTCGTTGATACCACACATCAACGCAATGCTCAATTCTGAGAGCCGCTACAGTTGCGTCACCCGCTGCCGACGGTTCGGAAAGTCGATGGCGGCAAAGATGCTATGTGCCTATTACGACAAGTCGTGCGACTCGCGTGAGCTGTTTCGCGGACTGGAAGCTGAATGGGACGAGACGTTCGAGACATATCTTAACAAGTATTATGTCATCAGCATCGACATGACCGACTTCACCACAAAATACAGAGGTGAGAGGGAGATTGTAAAACGTATTCAGAACAGAATCATTGATGATGTTCTCAATGTTTTTCCCCAGACTAATAAAAAAGATGATGACGACCTGATGGATATTCTCTATCGCGTCAGCGAGAGCACTGGCGAGCGTTTCTTTATGATTATCGACGAGTGGGATGCCATACTGCGTGAGATGGGTTCTGACGAATACATCACTACGGCATACGTTGACCTGCTCCGACGCCTATTCAAGGGTTCGGGTTCAAACACCGTCTTTTCCGGGGCATATCTCACTGGCATACTGCCAATAAAGAAATACAACACCGAGTCGGCTCTGAACAACTTCTGTGAGTACTCTATGATTGACCCGGCTTTTCTCGCCTCTTGCTATGGATTTACAGAAGAAGAGGTGAAGATGCTTACAGAGCGACATAACGTATCTATGAATGACCTCAAGATGTGGTATGACGGATATAATATCGGTTGTGAGAAGTCCATATACAATCCGTATTCCGTGATGAAAGCCCTTCAACGTGGCGTTTGCAAAAGCTATTGGTCAACCACGGGTGCATACGACTCTGTAAATACATACATTCAGATGAATTATGAAGGACTGAAGGACGACATCATCCGTATGCTTGCGGGAGAGCATGTTTATGTCGATACAACGGAATTTCGCAATGACATGCGGGCAGTAAGGAGCAAGAACGATGTCCTAACAGTGCTGATTCACCTTGGTTATCTTGCATACGACGGAGACGCACAGGAGTGTTATATACCTAACAAGGAGGTGGCTGACGAGATGAATAATGCCATAAGGGCTACCACATGGGAGCCTTTGGTAAAGACTATCCAAAACTCAAAATCCCTTCTTGAAGCCACAATATCAGGCCGCGAGCAAGCCGTGGCAAGAGGCATCGACCAGGCTCACGACGAGAACACCAGCATTCTCTCCTACAACGACGAGAACTCATTGGCGTGCGTTCTCTCGGTGGCTTATATATGGGCGAGAAATGAGTATATCATCCACCGAGAGTATGCCACAGGCAAGGGATATGCCGACCTCGTTATGATTCCCCGTCGCAACGTAAACAAGCCAGCCCTCGTCGTTGAGCTGAAGTTCAACAACACTGCCGACACTGCCATCGACCAGATAAAACGCAAGGAATATCCTTCGAAGATTTCCGAATACACTGGCGACATACTCCTCGTGGGCATCAACTACGACAAGGAGACGAAACAACATACATGCAAGATAGACACTACTATACGATGCCGATGACAACGGCTGGAACATAAAAGCATGTGGAGTAACCGCGGTAACCGCGGTAACCGACTATGCGCATTTTTTTCCTCGTGAGGGAAAAAAAATCTCTCCCCGACTCTTACGACTCACACCCACATGGGGCGGTTACCCGGTTACCGCGGTTACTCCCCATGTT
>CAMAGM010000130.1 GCA_945833995.1 uncultured Prevotella sp. | reverse complement strand
TCTCAACAGCGTCGAAGCCTGCCTCACGGGCGAGGCGCACAGAGTCTCCGTAAGCGCGAGCCATTGCCGGAAGTTCATTGGCACGAAGACCGCGTACGAAGGTTGGCGAATATAGGTTGAAACCGCCACTGGCTCCCACAGGCAGACAGCCGCAAATGCTCTTGTGCGACATGTTGCCGCAGTGTCCGAGCTGGATTGAGGCTGCTGCACCTTCCTTGTGCACTGCATCGGTGAGTTCCTTTAGCCCAGGCACTATCTCAGGGCGCATCCACAGCTGGCGGTCGAACGACAGTCCGCTCTGGCAGACGGCGGCGTAAGCCACTGTTGTCATTCCCACGCCTCCTTCGGCTACCGAATGGTGATAGTCGAGCAACTGTTTGCTCGGAACATTACCCGGGCACATGCTCTCAAAGGCAGCAGAGCGGATTGTTCTGTTCCTCAGAGTCAGCGGTCCTATATTTACTGGTGTGAAGAGTTTTGATGCCATAATTATCTGTTTTTATTGTATTATTGCTTTCAATGTTGTTGTACTTGTGTCGAATGAACAAATCATGGATGCCAGTTCGTTCATACTATGAAAGTTGGCATATCTGCTTTCGGTATTAATCTTGTCCAATTTAGGACAGAGTATCAGCAGATGGCCTGCCACACATGCGTCGAAGCGCGTTTTCTCCGGTTTCCATAACTCGTAGATTTTTTCCTGTTGGATATGGATAAGCGGCAAACCGGCTTTTATACATGCATTCATAATGATTCTTTCACCTTCAGATATACCGGGAGTGACGAGAGGAATGCCCGAGAAAGCTGCATCCAGAAGATAGTTCTTTTCTTTTTTGAATGCCTCTGTTTCGGTGTATGGGATACTTGTCGGTGTATCAGGAAGGGCTTGATAAGTGATATTGTGGCTTGTTTTTTCCTCTTCGGTAAGCTGAGAGAACCGCGCTTTCCGATGGCAGAACACCTGCAGCTTCTCAGGTTTTTTAAGAAGAAGGAAATTGCCGAAGGCACTGAATGTCTCGTCGCCGATTTTGATATCGAGGCAGCGCCGGAAATGAGAGGGAAGAGTGCGGCGCACGAGAAGCCTGTATGGATTATCTATGAGATAATCTTTCCATGCCTGGAGTTGGCGTGAGTTCTTTAGGATGCGGTCATTATATCCTGGGGAGAAAAGGGGAAAGCGATTTATACAAGCGACTGACATCGCTTGCACGGGCGCTGTTGTTTGCGGCGCTGCGGTTTGGGGCGCTGTTGTTTGCGGCGCTGTTGGTGTTGTGTTAGCAGTTCCTGTGCTTGTTGTGTTAGCAACAAGTGGCATTTCCCCCTTCTCCTGTAGCCGCCACCAAGCCCTGCTGCAGCCGCCCTTAAAGCCAGCAACAATATTCCCCAGAGTCCTGCCTTCCGGCAGTCTCTTCCTTATATAAATAATCATGTGGATATGGTCTGGCATGATAGTGAAGCGCCATAATTCCACCATAGGATAACTCTTTGTGATTTTCTGTGCTTCTTCTTCAAATACAGCCTTTCCAAGTGGTGAGAGATTAATGTGAGGCCAGTCTTTCGACATTCTTTCCGCCCTAATGTTTCCCTCTATTGCTCCAAATACCGGTATCCTGCCTTCTGTCACTATTGTGAGCATATATGCACCCGGGGCACTGTAGTCATGTCCCTTAAGTCGGCGATTGTGGCTTTCCTTTATGCCACTTCTCAACCCTTCTCCTTCTATATAAATAAGATTTTCTCTCATATATGCCTTTAATAGATGAAAGGGATAACACGTTTTCTTGTACCCACAGCGGCGCCAAATTCCTCGCGGTAGCGCTTGTGTATGGCAGCGGCGCGCGGAACGAGATTGGCCGCCGTCCATATTACGAAGAGCCAAGCGGCAGGTATCGTGGTGAAGAGAGCGAAACCTGTCCATTCCACAAGTTCGCCGAAATAGTTGGCAGAGGTGACATAGCGGTAAAGTCCTTTGGAGGGCAGATAGTGTTTGGTGTCGCCTGGTTTGCGCAGATGGCGGATTACGTGGTCGGAGTGCAGGTTGATGCCCATGCCAAGGAAGAACACGGCTATGCCCAAGAGCGACAGCGGACGAAGCAAGAACGCCGCACCCTCGTTGAAGCAAGACGGCGGAAACGAGAAGAGCCCCTTGCCTATCAGCACGCCGTTGATGACATTAAACGTGATGCCCATCAACATTATTGCAACAGGCATACGGCTCTTTCCCTTCATCAGAAGAGGAAAAACAAACGACCGCTGGAAATAATGCAGCTCAAAAAGCAGGAAGGCGAGGAAAGCCGGCAAGGCTGTTGTCGCCCCATTGCTTGTCCACATCCATAGCATCACGATGAACACCGGAGCCTCCATCAGCGCCCATGCCACCTTGTTGCTTATCGACCATCCCCAAGCCTTGGTGCGGAACATTCCATATCCTGCCTTCACAAAGTAAAGGGCAACGAAGACGAAAACAGCCATTACTGTCATTGTCCAAAGCGCCGTATTATATATATATAAGGTGTGGTCCATAATGATTGATTTTTATTTTGTTTCACTCAAACTGTCTATATATTCTTTCAGGCGACGATAAAACGGATGCCGTGTGAGAGTGGCAGAGTCGCCAAGGATGATGAGTTTCATCCTTGCCCTCGTTATCGCCACATTCATGCGTCGCAGGTCTCGCAAAAATCCTATCTGCCCTTCCTCGTTGCTTCTCACCATTGAAATCACTATGATGTCGCGTTCCTGTCCTTGGAATCCGTCAACAGTATTCACGGCGATTATCTTTCGGAAAGGTTTGTAGAAGTCGGTCTTCTTTATCAGGTGGCGCAGGTATTGCACCTGTGCACGATAGGGCGAGATTATTCCCACGTCTATTCGCTCGTCAATTATTCTTTGCCTGCCTATTCGCACAAAATACTCCGCAAGGGTGAGCAGTGTCAGTTGGGCTTCCTCTTTGTTTATGCGTCCGAAGTTGTCGCCCACGAATTGCTCGTGCGAAGTGTCGCCCGACGTGTCTTTCCATTCTATCGCCTTGTCGAGGTCGAGTATTCCGCGATATTTCACCATCGGTGCCGCTTCCACTTCTCCGTGGTAGAACCAGTCGGAAGAGAAGCGCATGATAGCTTCGTTCATTCGGTATTGCATTTTCAGCAGTGTTACCGCCTCGGGCTTTCGTTCCACAATGCGTTGCATCAGCGTCTTGTCCAAGCCGCCTTTCATCGCGGCAACACTTTTAATTGTCGGAGGCAACTGGCAGTGGTCACCTGCAAGTATCACTCTTGTGGCACGACGCATCGGAATCCAGCAAGTCGCCTCAAGTGCCTGTGCCGCCTCGTCGATGAACAGGGTTCCAAACTTCATTCCGTCGAGCAGGCGGTTGGCGCTGCCCACAAGCGTGGAGGCTATAACGCGCGCCTCGCGGAATAGTTGGTTGCGTATGCGCAGTTCGAGTTCTGTCTCGCGTTCCTTCAGCCGTTCCAACTTCTGGTGGAAACTGTGGTCGCCGCGCTTGCGGTTGGCTCTCAACTGGCGTATGCTTTTCCTTATTGCCCAGAGTTGCGGATAGTCGGGATGACTCTCGAAGCGCCGTTCGTAGGTGAAGGACAGCATCTTGTCGTTCACCTTTGTAGGATTGCCGATGCGCAAGACATTAATCCCCCTGTCAACGAGTTTTTCCGAAATCCAATCGACAGCCATATTGCTTTGCGCACAAACGAGGACCTGGTTCTCGCGTCGCAAGGTCTCGTAGATAGCCTCAACGAGCGTGGTGGTCTTTCCTGTTCCAGGAGGTCCGTGAACCACCGCCACGTCCTTTGCCCTCAACACTTCGTTCACAGCCCTTTCCTGCGACACGTTGAGGAACGGGAAACTGAGCGGCGCGAAAGTGAAGGTTTCAGCTTTCTGGCTACTGTAGAAGAGGTCGCGCAGATAGCCAAGTCGCCCACGTGCTCCGATGGTGCGGTCGAGTGCTTCAAACATAAGCCTGTAGGTTGTCTCGTCGAAACCAAGCTGCACATAGAGAGATGCCGCTGTCTGCATTCCCACGGTGTCGGTTCCGTCGGGCACAGTGACCACCATTCTGTCTCCATCCACGTAGCTTACCGTCCCGTTTATCGACTTCGTCTTCTTCCCGTTTTTGTCGTTCTGTTTTTCAATTAGGATGATATATACAGGTCGCCCAAACTCGAAATTGTGTTCAATGTCGTTGTCTTGTGTCCGCACTATTTCCACCGAGAGTTGGTTGAGAGAGTTGTAGTAACTACGGCTGAAACGCACGTTGAGCCACACGTCGCCTCTCTTTGCCAAGCGTTCAAGACCCTTGGCTTCCATCTGTCGGCGGTGTTCTTCCTTATCGACATTGTATTCAATCTCCAGCAACATTCGTTGTTGCTGGAGTGCGAGTATGGGCGATTCTGTCATTTAACGATTTCTATCTTCTCGTCGCCTGGACGATAAACTATTCCGCTGCACTTCACGTTGTCGGCAGAACGGAAGTGTTTCATCTCTATCTTGTCCCAGCGTATCTGGTCGGTGCGCTGTGCAAGCGGTGCGTGTGGTATGATGCTTCCGTCGCGAACGAGGATTACGCAAGGTATATTTCCTGTTGCGATGTTGCGGTAGCCACCTTCATAAACCTTTCCTGATTGATAGTCAATCCACTTTCCTGCCGGCAGGTAGCACATTCTCGACGTGCCGCTCTCAAGCAGCGGTGCCACGAGAATCTGCGATCCGAACATATACTCGTCCTCAACGAGCCATGCGCCTGGATCGTCGGGGAACTCCACGAGCAGGGCGCGTAGCATTGGCAGGCCACGCTCCGAGCAGTCCTTTGCCTGGGCATAGACGTAAGGCATGAGTTTGTATTTCAGTTCAGCACTCTCACGGAAGGCGTCTGTCAAGCCTTTACTGATGAGCCATGGCTCCGTTGGAGGTGCACCGTGGGCACGGCTGTGGCTCGACAGGAAACCGAAGGGAAGCCAGCGGCGATACAGGTCTTCGGGTGTCTCGGTGACGAAGCCTCCGATGTCGTGGCTCCAGAACGAGAATCCGCTGAGACCAAACGAGAGTCCACCTCGCAGGTCGCCTATGAAGCCAGTGTTCGTCGTGGCAGCGTCGCCACCCCAATGCAGAGGATAACGCTGTGAACCAGCCCATGCACTACGCGCCCATATCACTCCTTCGTTGTCGGCGGAGTTTGCCTTCACAGCCTCCCAGAGAGCCTTGTTGTAGCGCAGCGGATAGAGGTTATGCTCGTAGAGTCCTCCACGTCCGCCATGATAAAAACCATCGAGAGGCGCAGCCTCGCCGAAGTCGCACTTTATGGCTCCCACGCCCTGCTTCACAAGCCCTGCAATCTTCTGCTGATACCAGCTGACGGTCTTTGGATTCGACAGGTCGAGCACGGCATCCTCGTAAGGCGACGATCCGCAGGCGTTCCTTACCGCCATATCGCCATCGAGCAGCTCGCCAAAGAATTTGTTCTTCGGAGTGAAATAAGGCAGTTGCCAGAGACAGACATGGAAACCGTCGGCGCGCATCTTTTTCATCATTGCCACTGGGTCGGCAAAGCGGTCGGCGGCAAACTGGTAGTCGCACTGCCAGTCAACTCCAAACCATCCCGTGTCGAAGTGTATCACGTCGGCTGGAATCTTGTGTTTGCGCAGGTTGGCTGCAATGTCAAGACCTTCTTGCTGCGAGAAATAGGTGATGCGGCTCATCCATGTTCCGAAAGTCCACAGCGGCAGCATCGGGCTTTTGCCCGTTATCTCGGTGTATTCGTAGAGTATGTCCTTCGGGTCGCCGAAGAACACGAAGAAGTCCATCTTCTCGTCGCCCATATAGAGGCTTTGTGTGCCTATGTAACTCTTGCCGAAGTCGCAGGTCACCGGCGCCGAGGTGTGCATAAACACTCCGTAGCCGCGGTTGCTGAAATAGAATGGTATTGGCTTGTACATTCCCGGTGTCTCAGGTCCTTGCGGGTCGGTCACGAAGATGTTCACCTTCTGTCCTACCTTGTTGAGCGAGGTGAACGACTCGCCGCAACCGTAGATGCGCTCCTGTGGCGCAAGGGAAAAGACGGGGTTGATGCTTCTGGAGTTGTCAGAGCCTCGCTTTATGAAGTTGAACGGCAGAATCTTCACCTGTGTAGAGTCGTTGTCGCCCAAGGTGCGTGTCTCTGTCAGCGTGCGTCCGTCCTTGTCCTTCAGGACGATACGCCAGGGATATTTCCTTATCTCTATTGTACCGTAAGCCGACGAGTAGCTCACCGCCACGGCACTCTGCTTCACCTTCCAGTCCGAGGGATTGTTTGCCGGCACCTTGCTGAACATTATGTCGTCGGCATCGTTGTCCTTCGGCTCAATGGGTGTGGTGAGCATGGTGATGCGCACCGTGCGCGGACTTACGAACTGCAGTTTGAACTTCAGCTGCGGGTCGTTGTCGTAGGCAGTTTCGGGGAAGTCGAGCATCTGCAGCCGTTGCGGCCAGAAGCCGTTGGTGTTGAAAGCCTGTCGCGGTGCTATGCGATAGCGGTTCCACTTCACCTTTCCCTCTGCCTTGGCGGTGTCGAAGTCGGCAAGGCTGTCGGCAAAGAAATAGGTGTTGGCAAGGTCGCTGAAGTCGGCAGCCATGTCCTTCGGCTGGTTCATCAGATAACTGATTCCCTCGTTGGTCTTGATTTGTGCCTGCGTCTGCATCGTGGCGGCAAGCAGCATTGCGGTGACAATAGATTTCATAGGTTCTTTTGTTATTTTAGGATTGTTTCTTATATCTCATCATACATACTATTCCGATTATGACAAACGGAATGCTGAGCAGCTGTCCCATGTCCAAGGGCAGCGATGCCTCAAACGCCTCCTGTATCTCCTTCGTAAACTCGATGAAGAAGCGGGCGGTGAAGATGTAGGTCAGGCAGAGACCGAAATAGAAGCCAGTGCCCACGCGCTGCGGATAGCGCTTGTAAAGGGCAAAGCCGATGAACAGCAGTGCGGCGTAGGCTATTGCCTCGTAGAGCTGACCGGGATGGCGAGGCATCATATCCACGCGTTCGAAGACGAAAGCCCATGGCACGTCGGTCACCTTGCCTATTATCTCCGAGTTCATCAGGTTGCCTATTCGTATGAAGAAGGCGGCTATCGGCGTGGCTATCGCCACATTGTCGAGCACCGTCCAGATGCCCACCTTAGTCCTTTTCACGTAGAGCCAAAGGGCAATTATCAGTCCCAGTGTTCCGCCGTGGCTTGCCAAACCCTCGTAGCCAGTGTATTTCCAGTCACCGTCTGCCGTGAAATGTATTGGCAGTAGCATCTCCACAAAGCCCTTCACCGACGTGAGGTAGTAGTCGGGTTGATAGAAAAGGCAGTGTCCGAGTCGTGCTCCTATTATTATGCCGAAGAAGCAATAGAAGAACAGCGGCTCAAACTTCTCGTCGCCCAGTTTCTGCTGTCTGTATAGCCGCTTGGCTATGAGATAGGAGCCGAGCAAACCGAACAGCCAGCACAAGCCGTACCAGCGAAGTCCGAAAATGGTGGTGAGATTTGGGTTCCAGTGAATGTATAGTTCCATATTATTTTATTTTAAGTTGACGAGTTGACAAGTTGACGAGTTGACGAGTTAATAGTTAATAATTAACGAGTTTATAGAGTTGCAAGACAAAAACTTGTCCACTCGTCAACTTGTTTACTTGTCAACTTGTTTACTTGTCAACTTGTTTACTTGTCAACT
>CAMAGM010000129.1 GCA_945833995.1 uncultured Prevotella sp. | reverse complement strand
AACTGGCAGGCAATTACTGACAAGTGTGCGGAGGCACTGGGTTATATTGCCAAGGCACGCGCATAATATAATAATGTCAAGAGGCATTGGCATACTCGTAGTGGGTATGCTGTGCCTCTTGTTTTTTTCAGCATGTCGGAGACAAGGAAATGAAACCAACACCGTTGATATGCTGAACGAGAAGTCGTATGCTTTCCACTATCGGGACCTCGACTCTACTCTCCACTACGCAAAAGAGGCATACGCATTGGCTGAAGACTATGGTGCAGGACGCGCGGAGGCAATCAACAACCTTGCCTTTGTTGACATTGCCCGAATGGAATATGAGCGGGCCGACAGCCTGCTGAATACAATCAGAAACTTTACCGACAATCAGGTTGAGCTTCTCATTGCCGACGTGCAGATGATGAGGCTTTGCCAGAGAATGTCGTCAAACCGCCGTTTCTACGACTATCGTGTAAGTGCCGTGCAACGGTTGAGAAGAATAAAGGAGGAACCATCGGAGTTGTCGCCACACCTTGAACGGAGGATGGTTTATGCAGAGAGTGAGATGGCGATAGTCACCTCCACCTATTATTATTATTTGGGACAGAGGCAAAAGTCGTCACGTTCGCTGTTGGCAATAAATCAGGAGACCATAAAGCAAGACACGGCGCAATATCTCAACTACCTTTATAATATAGGTGCGGGAGGAATACTCACAGGTAATGTGCCGGAAGAGATAGTGCAGCGAGAGTTTGAGCATCTTGTAGGTTGTCTGATGCTCGCGAGAAAATCTGGCGACATCTATTTTGAGGCCAATGCCATTGAGGCAATATCCGACCATCTGCTCGACAAGACAAACCGCTCGATGCTCATAAGCAACAATCCGGCGGCAATGCAGATAATCAACCCTACAGGATATGACGTGGAAGACATAGCGGGGGAGTTGGCGGTAGAGGCGTTGGAACTGTTCTCTCTCTATGGCGACACTTACCAGACAGCAGGTGCCTATCGCTCGTTGGCATCGTGCTACATGGGCATCGGCGACTACTATTCAGCCATTAACAATCTACATGCCGCTATTGAGGATTCGATAATAGAGAAAGCTCCCGACCTCGTCGCAAGCATCCGTGAGCAGATGAGCGTTGCCTATTCGGCTATTGACGACAAACCGTCGAGCGACTACAACCGCAACATCTATCTCGACATGCAGGAGGAGACAAGACAGGACAGACAGCTTGAGGCGCGTGCCGCCATGCTGGAGAAGGAATCGAGGCAGTTGTCGATTCTGATAGTAGTGGTTGTCCTGATGATTGTGGCTCTTATAACATTATTGTGGATTTTCAATAGGTTGTATAGAAAACGGAATATTGAGGAGGAAACCAACAGGTTGCTCTTGCCTTTGAGGCAGTGGAGCAAGGACAATGCCGCGCTAATGGCTGAGCAGCACGAGAGATATGAGGAGATTGTGGAGCAGACGGAGGTGTGCCGAATGAACGTGGCTGACAACGAGAAACAAAACCTTGAGCAAAGGGCACGCATATCGCTTGCAACAAGCATATTACCATTCATCGACCGCATCATCAACGAGGTGCGGATGCTGAGGACGAGGAATGAGGATGACGATGTAAGACGCTATCGTAGGCAATACATTGAGGAACTGACTGACCAGATAAACGACAACAACAACCTGCTGACGCAATGGATAAAACTGAGCGAGGGAAAGCTTAGCATCAAGGTGGGCAGCTTCAGGCTTAACGAGCTGTTTGACATTATAGGGAAGAACAGGACAACATTCAACGCTAAGGGCATAGAGCTTGAAGTCAAACCGACAGAGGCGGTGGTGAAGGCCGATAGGGTGTTGACCTTGTTTATGATAAACACCCTTGCCGACAATGCCCGAAAGTTTACTCCATCGGGAGGAAAAGTTTGCATCTACGCGACGCAGCAAAAAGACTATGTGGAGGTTTCGGTTTCTGACACGGGTAGTGGATTGACCGAGGAGCAGACAAAAAACATATTCAACAGGAAGGTAAGCGATGGGCATGGCTTTGGGCTTATGAACTGTCGTGGAATTATAGAGAAATACCGGAAGACAAGTCCGAAGTTCTCCGTGGCAATGCTGTCTGTGGAAAGTGAGCTGGGGAAGGGAAGCCGCTTCTTTTTCCGTTTGCCTACAGGAGTGGCACGCTGTTTGTTGGCTTTCGCCTTCCTCGTGTTGTCTGTTTCGGCAGCCTTTGCGACAGATAATCTGTCTGACTTACGGCGTGCGGCTGATTTTGCCGATAGCGCATACTATTCCAACATAGCGGGAACATACGGGAAGACGATAGAGTTTGCCGATTCATGCCGACGTTGCCTCAACCGCCATTACAGGAACATTCAGCCAAAGGGGAATCTGACATTGACTGTCAATGGCAATGCTGCCATTGAGGCTCCAGAGGTGAAATGGCTCCGTAGTGGTATTGACGTTGACTACAATGTCATTCTCGACATGAGGAACGAGTGTGCGGTGGCGGCTTTGGCTCTTCACGACTGGGGGCTTTACAAGTATAACAATACCGTCTATACCAGTTTGTTCAATGCACTGTCGGCAGACAACACATTGGCTGACTACTGCTCACAGATGCGTAGCTCGCAGACTAACAAGACAATAGCTATTATAGTCCTTATTCTCTTGCTTATTACCATTTTGCCTGCATATTATATGCTCTATTACCGTCATCGGCTTTATTTCAAGTTTTGCGAGGAACGTATAGGGAAAATAAACGAGGTGTTGAATGGCGATGGTACGGCAGAGGAAAAGGTGAAGGCCACGGAAAGGTTGGCACACGAGGACTTCCCAGAGCAGTTGCAGCGGGTGGTTGACACTATAAGGCAAACGCTAAAGGAAGCCATTGCTGTGCAAAAGAGGAACATTAGCGATTTGGAAACGGCAGAGGACCAACTGCATAGAACAGAGTATGAGAACAACAACTTGCATGTCTGCAACTCTATCCTCGACAACTGCCTGTCAACGCTGAAACACGAGACCATGTACTATCCAAGTAGGATAAGGCAAATGATGTTGTCATCAAGCGTGGACGATGTGGCAGAGGTGGTTGACTATTACCGTCAGGTCTATGCCATGCTTTGCACGCAGGCTGCGCAGCAGTTGGACAAGACAGCAGTAACGATGAGAAAACATCGGGTGGCAGACATTGTTGGCGACACCAGTTGCAAAGGAGATTCCTCCTTGCTTGTCGTTTGCAACAAGAATTTGGTCAGCCTCCTGCTCGACATTCTTCGTCAGCAAACCTCAGATGGGAATATTGCGATAGAGGTGGAAGGAAATGACTTGGGTTATGTCCGTTTCATGGTGTCAATGCCAGGGCTCGTTCATGGAGGGAATGACTTGCAGAGGCTGTTCATGCCTGTGTCGTCGCAGAGCGTGCCTTTCCTCTTGTGCCGTCAGATAATCCGTGACCATTCTGAGTCAACCAACCGTAGGGGATGCGGAATATTTGCCCGTCAGAGTGAGGATGGGGCAGTGGTTGTGGAGTTCACCTTACCTGCTGCGGAAAAAGTAATACAATAAATATTTGATTAGTATGAAGATATTGTTTTATGCCGATACGGTGTTCTCTTTCGGAGGTGTGCAGAGGGTTTTGGCTGTCGTGGCTAAAGCCTTGTCAGCCACTCATGACATTACGATACTCACAACCGACACGGCTGATAATACCTCAATGTATGATTACAGGAGCTCAAAAGTAAGTTTTGATTATATCTCATATAGTTCGCCTCGGGATTTACAGTATTACCTTTGCAAGTCATGTAGCTTTGTCTATAAACGACTCCTGCCGAAAAACGGTCTTACTGCACGTTTGTATGACAAGAGTTTCTTTTTGCCAAGATACAAGAAATCGTTGGTGGACAAGATAAATGCAGGCAACTATGATGCCGTTGTTGGAGTGCATGCGTTTCTCTCACTTCATCTTGCTTCCGTGCGCAGTATGGTTAATGTTCCATTGACTATAGGTTGGATGCACAACAGTTACGATGCGTTGTTTGAGAAGCGGAATCCATATCTACCTGGATTAAAGTCTTTCTTCAGCCATGAGATGAGACGGCTGGATAATATAGTAGTCTTGACTAAAGCTGATGCTGCCTTGTTTCGGTCGCAGCTCGGTTTGAACAGCAAAGTGATTTACAACCCTCTGACTTTGGAACCGCGAGGCACGGCATCCTTCAGTTATCGCAAATTCCTTGCCGTTGGTCGTTTCTCGCCGTTGCATAAGGGTTTTGATATTTTGATTAAAGCCTTTGCCAGTTTTGCTAAGTCCAATTCAGATTGGACTCTTGAGATAGTCGGTGAGGGAGAGGAAGAGCAACTGTATAGGAAAATCATAGCTTCGGAAAAACTGGGTCAAAGGGTTCGCATCTGTCCTTTCACGGCAGATATCCAGAGCCACTACTCCAGTGCCTCTGTCTTTGTGTTGAGCTCACGTTGGGAGGGACAACCGTTGGTGCTGGTCGAGGCTATGGCACATGGTCTTCCAGTCATTTCCTCTGACATTCCTGTCGCCTGCGAGTTGTTGGCTGACAATGGCGCGAGCGTAATGTTTAGGAACGGTGATGCTGCCCAGTTGGCGGCGGCAATGGAGAGAATGGCATTGGCTGAGGATTGGCAGATAATGTCGCAAAAGGCAGTGGATTTTTCGCATGGTTTTGATATAGGGGAGACTTGTAGCAAGTGGAATGGCATTTTTGTTGGAAAATAGTTTGGAGGTAATCATTTTTTTTTGTAGATTTGCAGTCGATAATTATTACTTGACAAGAAATGGAACAACATTGGGACATAATAATAGAAAATAGAAGCAGACTCTTTAGTCTTAATCTCAAAGAGGTTTGGCGTTATCGCGACCTGCTGATGATGTATGTTAAACGTGACATCGTAACATTCTACAAGCAGACCATCCTTGGTCCGTTGTGGTTTTTCATCCAGCCAATTCTTACCACCATTATGTTTATGTTTGTCTTTGGAGGTATAGCGGGAATATCCACAGATGGTGTCCCACAGGCGGTGTTCTATCTTGCAGGCCTTGTCTGCTGGAACTATTTTGCCGACTGCCTATCAAAGTGCTCAGACACATTCAATGCCAATCAGAACATTTTTGGGAAGGTATATTTCCCGCGTTTGGTAGTGCCTATCTCCATTGTCATTTCCAACATGATAAAGCTCGGCATACAGTTTCTGCTCTTCATTGCGGTGTATCTTTATTACGCAGTGACATTGGGCGGATTCAGTGTCAACTGGACAATTTGCCTGCTGCCGTTGCTCATCGTCATGCTGGCGTGCATCGGACTGGGATTCGGACTTGTCATCTCCTCTATGACAACAAAATACCGTGACCTACGCTTCCTCGTCTCCTTTGGGGTTCAACTGTGGATGTATGCTACGCCCGTCATTTATCCCTTGTCGGTGATGAAAAACAACTATCCCGACAAGATTTGGCTGATTGTAGCCAATCCCCTGACAGCCATCACTGAGACATTCAAGTACGGATTTACAGGCGTGGGAGTCTTCGAGTGGTCGTATTTCCTCTACAGCCTTGTCTTTGCTGTCGTCATCCTTATTTTGGGTATCATGGTTTTCAACCGTGTGCAGAAGAATTTCATGGATGTGATTTAGTTTGTTTAAGAAGATTTGTTATGAGCAGAAAAGTAATAGAATTCGACGGAGTAGGCAAGCAGTATGTGCTTGGAACATTCGGAACTGGAACATTGAGTCAGGACCTTAACCGCTGGTGGGCAAGGGTTCGTGGCAAGGAAGACCCTTATCTGAAAGTGGGTGAGGTAAATGACCGCACAAAGAAGGGTGATAGCCGTTTTGTGTGGGCATTGAAGGATATATCTTTCAGTGTTGAACAAGGCGATGTGGTTGGTATCATAGGCAAGAATGGTGCAGGAAAATCCACGCTTCTAAAGATATTGTCTCGTGTGACATCTCCAACGGTAGGCACCATAAAAGTGAAAGGACGCATAGCCTCGTTGCTTGAGGTAGGCACAGGCTTTCATCCAGAGATGACAGGTCGTGAGAACATCTATATGAATGGCTCTATCATGGGTATGACTAAGGCTGAAATCACGCGTAAACTTGACGAGATAGTTGATTTCGCAGGAGTGGAGAAATATCTCGACACACCCGTAAAGCGTTATTCCTCAGGCATGATTGTCCGCCTTGGTTTTGCTATCGCAGCCCATTTGGAACCAGAAATTCTTGTTGTAGATGAAGTTCTTGCCGTAGGTGATGCAGAGTTTCAGAAGAAGGCAATAGGAAAGATGCACGACGTGGCGAACGGAGAGGGTAGGACAGTGCTGTTCGTAAGCCATAACATGGCGGCAGTGAAGAGTTTGTGCAAGACGGGTGTGGTGATGAAGAACGGAGGAATTGAGTATATCGGCGACATAGAGTCGAGCGTGGCGCATTATCTTCAGATTGGAAACCATTCTTCTGAAGATAAGATTATTGACCGTATTAAGTGGAAAAAGCCTTCCATAGCAATCAATAAGGTTGTCATAAATGGCACTGAAAAAGCAGAGAGTACAATATTATCAAATCAGAAGACACTGGAGATTGAAATATCAGGTCATACCGAAGAGCCAATGACAACTGACGTGATGCTCGTCTTTAACAATAAGGATGGGATGCCACTTGCAACGTTTGCACCTGGCCATTATTATGGCAATCTTATGAAGTTGCCTGCAGGTGATTTTCATATCCGTAAGACGATAGAGTTGCCCAAGATACTGACTCGCGGTTATCTTCATGTTGACTTGCTGATGCATCATCCTATGGTGGAATATCAGTTGAAGGCTCCTGAATGTGCAGTTTTGGAGACCCAAGGTTTTCAGTCGGGCTTTGGTTCTGCAATGAACCAGAATGACAATGGATTGATTGGGTTTGATGAGATAATTAAGTGATAATGTCATGAAGCGAAGATATGTCATATTGCTTACTGCCTGTGTCAATCCGGGAGGAATGCCCTTTACGGTACTTACCGATACATCGGAACGCTTACGTCAGTATCGTGATGCCCTAAACTTCTATCTTCGCGAGACAACAATGCCAATAGTGTTCTGCGAAAACACTTTATGTGATATTAGTGATGATTACAAACAATATATAGAAACCGGAAGACTCGAGTACATCACTTTCGATGGCAACAATTTTGACAAGTCACGAGGAAAAGGATATGGAGAGGCTATTATAATGGAAGAAGCATTCCGTAAATCCGCCATCATACAGCCGTCTGACATAATTGTCAAGATAACGGGACGCTTGAAAGTTCTAAATATTAACCTTCTTATTAAGGACAACAGCCGTATGTTCGCCAATACTATACAAACGTTGAATCCATCAAATGATTTTGTGGATAGTCGTGTATTTATTTCGCCATTATCTTTCCTACAAGATTCTTTCCTCCCTCAAAAGCATTTGATCAATGACAATGACAACTCGTTTTTTGAACATGTGTTATTCAAATCATTGATGCAGAGGAAGTGTTTTATGTTTGTCCCATTTCTCCATATACCAGAGATTTTAGGAATGTCAGGGTCAAATGGTACTGAATACAAGCCAGATCATCGGAATATTAATACAACAAAGTATATGTTTGACATGTTGGGTAACACCGTCAGGATGGAGAGGCAATACGAATATTATAGGATTCCCTTATTAATTAAAGGATTTATTATTATTATCCGTTGTACGATGTT
>CAMAGM010000128.1 GCA_945833995.1 uncultured Prevotella sp. | reverse complement strand
CTCTTCCTCAGCCACTATCCGCAGGCAGTGCGCTTCCACGGCGAGCACCGACTGATAGACAAGGTGGCAATACACTATCTCGTGCCTGTGATTCGCTGGATTGACGACCGACAGGAGGGACGCGAGCGACCAATTCTCTACATCACCATCGATGCCATGCGCGCCCCACAAGGTCAGCCTCGTCCAAGCATGCACAAGGCTTTCGAGATGCTGTTGGAGAACTACAACGTCTATTTCGTCTGCCCTGCCCTCTCCACGGCAAGTGGCGCAATGGCAACTGACCACGACTGGATAGAGGAGGCGATAAGTGCCCCGTCGTTCAATCGCATAGTCTATGCCAACAACACTGCCCTACTCTACGGCGACTACAAAATATCGACTTCCGACGACGAGAACTTCATGGGCACCAACATTCGATTGGGGAGCGACGAGTTCAAGACGTGGGACGAGATAATAACGTATTTCGAGAGACTGGGAGGACAGTGAAATTAATTAAGAATTAAAAATTAAGAATTAAGAATTATTCTCGCTACGCTGCGATTAAACAATTCAAAATTGAATAATTGAAAATTGCTCGAAGAACAACAACTCAAAACTCAAAATTCAAAACTCAAAATTCTTAACTCAAAATTCTTAACTCAAAACTCAAAAAATTGAAGGGATTTGTTATCATAATAATGGCTGTTGCAATGCTTACGGCATCGTGCTCTGGTTGCAACGAGAAGGCGAAGGAGGCGGAGAGTGTGGTTGAGAAGACCGACACCACCGCACTGCTAATCATGCAACTGCAAAAGTGCTCGCGGCTCTACACTGCCGAATACGACATTCACAAGATTGTGACTCACTCTGACGAGAAACGCCTTAAAGGCAAGTTGTTTGACCACGAGTTTGACGTGCGTATGCCTCTCGGCGACCGAAAGATTGCCATTCCGATAAACGTGAAGCTGAAGGCATACGTCGATTTCGCAGCGTTCAGCAAAGAGAACGTAAGCCACAAGGGCAACAAGATAGAGGTCACGCTGCCCGACCCTCGAGTGGTGGTGACAAGCAGCAAGGTGAACCACGACGAAATCCGTCAGTATGTTGACCTCACTCGCAGCCGCTTCACCGACGCAGAGATGTCGAACTTCGAGAATCAGGGACGCGTTGCCGTGGTGAAGTCAATACCGCAGTTGGGCATCATCGAGACCGCTCGCGACAATGCGGCACAGGTAGTAATACCCATGATTGTGAGAATGGGCTACGACGAGAAGGATATCACCGTTACGTTCCGCAAGGATTACGAATGGAAGGTTGAAAAATTGAAAGATTGAAAGATTGATGAACATAAAGAAGGCATTATTATCACTCATAAGGCAATTCAGACTGCAAATCACGCTCTGCATCATTGGCATAGTGGCGGCGATTGCCATACTCTCATGGTTGAGCCACACCGTGAGGACAGCATCGGTGGAGATTGTGGGCAACGACAGCATCGACATCACTCCGCAGCAGATACAGTCGATAAAGGCAATAGGACAATGGGAGTTCCTTGCCATCAACGACGAGGTGATGGTTGACACCGTGAGGCGAGGCGTCTTCTCCGACGACCATCTGACACGCATCTACTACGGCACACTGCGCCTTGGAGTTGACATGCACCGAACTCAACCAGGATGGATAGAGGCTCATGGCGACACCATTGTGGTGACACTGCCGCCAATAGGCCTTTTGGACGACGAGTTCATCGACGAGACACGTACCAAGTCGTTCTACGAGAGCGGCAAATGGGATGCCAAGGCACGCAAGGACCTGCTTGCCAAGGCATACAGGAAGATGAGGGCAGACTGCCTCACACCTTCCAACATCGAGATAGCCCAAAACAATGCCGACCTGCAGATGCGCAACGTGATGAAGGCAATGGGCTTCAACAACATAGCGATACGATTCTCAGACAATACGAACAACAACAAACACAATAAATGACAAATGACAATGGAACAGCTAAACACTTTCTTCGCCGACATAAGCTCAGTGCTTTGGGGCTGGCCAATGATGATTCTTCTGCTTGGCACACACATTTTCCTCACCATCCGCCTGCGTTTCCCGCAGCGAAAGATTTTTACGGCAATAAGACTCTCCGTCACTCGTGACCCTGGGGCAACGGGCGACGTGTCGCAGTTTGGCTCACTTGCCACTGCCCTTGCCGCAACCATAGGCACTGGCAACATCATTGGTGTGGCTACGGCAGTGTCGCTTGGTGGTCCTGGGGCAGTGCTGTGGTGCTGGCTTACGGGAGTGTTTGGCATTGCCACGAAATACTCCGAGGGTCTGCTCGCCATAAAATACCGCATAAAGACCAAGGACGGAAAGATGCTTGGCGGCCCTATGTATGCCCTTGAGCGCGGACTTGGCTGGAAGTGGCTCGCAGTGCTGTTTGCGGCGTTCACAGCCTTCGCCTCGTTTGGCATCGGCAGCACGGTTCAGGCCAACGCCATGTCGGTGATGACGTTCGAGGCATACGGCGTTCCACAGTGGGTCACAGGTCTCGTTGTCTGCTCGCTACTTGCCGCCGTGGTGTTTGGCGGAGTGAAGATCATAGCCAAGGTGTGCGGCTTGCTCGTGCCTTTCATGGCACTGTTCTACGTGCTTGGCTGCATCATAATCCTCGTCATCAATGGTCCCTATCTGCTTCCCGCCATAAAGCTAATCGTGCAGTCAGCCTTCTCGCCCGAGGCAGCAGGAGGCGGCTTCGTAGGGTCGGGAGTGATGCTGGCAGCACGCTATGGCATTGCGCGCGGACTGTTCTCCAACGAGTCGGGACTTGGCTCTGCCCCCATCGTAGCTGCTGCCGCACAGACACGCAACCCCGTGCGTCAGGCTCTCGTCTCGTCGTCGGGAACATTCTGGGACACCGTGGTCATCTGCGCCATGACAGGTCTCGTAATAGTATCGAGCATCCTCGCCTATCCCGACATCGACTATGCCAACGGAGCCACCCTCACCAAGGCAGCCTTTGCCAAAATTCCTTACATCGGCACTCCTATGCTCTCCATAGGTGTTGTCACCTTTGCCTTCAGCACTGCCATCGGCTGGTGCTACTATGGCGAGCGTGCCGTGGAGTATCTCGCCGGAAAGCGCACCATGCTTGCCTACCGCATAGTCTATCTCCTGTCGGTGTTCCTCGGCAGTGTCGTTGGACTGTCGTTGGTGTGGAACGTAGCCGACTGCATGAACGCCCTTATGGCAATTCCCAACCTCCTGTCGCTCGTCTTCCTCAGTGGCATACTGGTGAGCGAGACACGGAAATATCTGTGGAGCAACAAACTCGACGACTATAGCGAAGAGTGAAAAGGTTAAAAAATGCGCCCAAAATGAAAACTTTCCGCATAAAAATTTGGTGATTGCAGAAAAAATTAATAAATTTGGCGCACTTTTTTGATAGTTTCACACTTTTTCATCAGTTAGATAGTATGTTGGTTATCGTTATTATTATTTTGGCAGTGGCATTGGCTTTTTGCCTCTCCAAACTCAGAATGCAAGCCATCAAGATGGCAGAGACAAGGAAGGAATACGTCATGATGCGCACCATCCTCGACAAGTTCGACCGCGAGGTGAACGTTCAACTCAAGAGCGTAAAAGCCCTCGCAAAGATGGTGGCAGAGGACGGATTGTACCTCTCGAAGACCGAGAAGCGAAACATCTCGGCGCAGATTCTCTACAACAGCAACCTCATCAGCACACTGCTTGAGGAGTGCGTGCTCGTGACCCACGACGACCGCGGACACTCCATAAAGAAGGAATCGTTCAACCCCAACATAACATGCCAAAAATGCATTGACTCCATACTCCACAAGAGCGACATCACCCCCAACGTGAGGATTACCTTCAAGCGCACGCTCTCCGACAGTTTCTTCATCTCCTCAGACAGCCATTTCGTGGAACTCATTCTCACAAAACTGCTCTGGAACTCATGCCGATTCACCGAAAAGGGCGAGATAAGCGTGAGCTGCACTACCAACGAGAGGAAAGACACCATAACCTTCTGCGTGCAGAACCCATGCGGAGGAATACCAGAGGGACGCGAGGACAAGCTGTTCTCATGGTTTGACAACCCCGAGGACTGTCCCGACGACGCAGAGATAGACCTCAGTGTGGCACAACGCTTGGCAATGAAGATGGGAGGCATACTCCACGTTGACGACACATACACGGAAGGAATGAAAATACAGCTCATCCTGCCTATATGATGACCATTAGCCCCATAGCGCATTTCCACTCTCCACTGACATCGAAATTCGGCATTCCACGGCAAAGTGGCATTGCCGATACTCTGCGTGGGACGATTGTCTTCACGCCTGAATATCGCGATGCCGATGCCCTACGCGGACTTGAGGGTTTTGACTTTCTGTGGATTATATGGGGATTCTCGGAGAATGTCGATGCCACGAAACACTCCACTGTGCGCCCTCCGCGACTTGGCGGCAACACAAGGCTCGGAGTGTTTGCCACCCGCTCGCCTTTCCGTCCAAACAACCTTGGATTGTCGTCGGTGGAGATAGCCAGCATAGAGTTTGACACGGCAGAAGGTCCTGTGATAGAGGTGGTTGGAGCTGACCTTATGGACGGCACTCCCATCTACGACCTCAAACCCTATTTGCCAGAGTTCGACAGCCACCCCAACGCCAAGGCAGGTTTCGTGAGCAGCAACGAGTGGAAGCCACTTGAGGTTGAGTTTCTTCCCTCAGCATCTCTTGATGCCTTTACGCCAACCGACATAAAGACCATCACCCAACTTCTCTCGCAAGACCCCCGCCCCCACTACCACACCTCTCCCGACCGCATCTACGGCATGACCTACAAGGGTCACGACATCCGATTTAGGGTTGAGGGAGGAAAGGCGATTATTGAGAGGGTAGGAATTTTGGAAGGTAGAAGGTAGAGGGTAGAAGGTAGAAGGTAGAGGGTAGAAGGTAGAGGGTAGAGGGTAGAAGGTAGAGAATACCGAACTGCCTAAAAACAAGGCTTAAGCATATCTCTACCTTCTACCCTCTACCTTCTACCCTCCCAAAAAATCTCCCATTCGTCCCTAAACTCCGTCATTCGGCTGAATATGAGGTCGGCACCCTCGTCGGCAAGCATCTTGTCGGGAAGGGGACCAGTGTTTACGGCTACGGTGAAAATCCTTGCTGCCTGTGCGGCACGCACTCCAAGCGGAGCGTTCTCCACCACAACAGCCTCCCATGGCTCCACGCCAGCCTTCATCAGACCTTTCAGATAAGGCTCAGGATTGGGTTTTCCACGCTTAACGTCGAAGCTCGACACAATCATGTCCGGCTCAATAAGGCCCTTGAAGTCGTGTACCAGTTTCTCGAGCAGCGAGTGCTGCCCACTTCCCGTGACGACAACTATCTTCAGTCCGTCGGCCTTCATCTTCCGCTGCAACTCAACCACACCCTCCATCATCTCCGCCTCGGGACGTGTGGCAAAGATGCGCGACTTCTCGTCATACATCCTCTGCGATTCCTCGTCGCTGATCTCTATGCCTCGCTGCTCCTTCACAATCTTCTTTATCGTCTCCACCCCACGCATTCCCTCGTGGGCGTAGGCGTCGGCCTCACTCATTTCTATTCCGAACGATGCCATCGACGTGTGCCAGCTGTAGGCATGGTTTGGCATTGAGTTGTAGAGTACTCCGTCCATGTCGAAAAGTGCGGCTTTCGGCGTGAACTCCCTGAATCCTGTTTTCCTGAGATAATTGTCTATTTCTGTCCTATACATCGTGAATGTTCTTTTCAAGGTGCAAAATTATATATTTTTATCGTCTTTCACGTCATTTTTATTAAATAATTAGGCAAAGCGTTGCATACTTTAACATTTTCCAACCCTCTTTCGTTTGCATATATGAGATAATAATACTACTTTTGCGCCATCATTCACTTATAGATTGACACAATGCTTGAACTGAAAAACGTGGCAATAAGCCACAATGGGAAAAAACTCGTAGAAGACTTGTCGTTCGTTGCAGCCGACGGGAACGTGACCGTCATCAGCGGACCATCGGGGTGCGGTAAGACCACACTGCTGAAGGCAATGATGGGACTGCACCCAACCGACAAAGGCTTCATCACCATCGACGGAGAACTGGTGACAGCCCTCTCCGCCCCAGCCTTCCGTCAACAGATGGCATACATACCACAGGACATTTCCTTCCCCATCGACACAGTGAAGGAACTCGTGCGCCTTCCCTTCACCCTGAAAGCCAACAGCACGCTGCCTTTCTCGCAAGAGCTCGTAATGGAACAGTGGCACACGCTCGGACTCGACGCGTCGCTCTATGGGAAACGCGTGGCGGAGGTGAGCGGAGGCGAGCGGCAGCGCATCATGCTCGCAACCCTCGGAATGCTTGCCAAGCGCATAGTAGTTGTGGATGAGCCAACCTCGGCTCTCGACCATTTGGCGTCAACCCTCGTAGGCGACTACCTGCAAAGACTTGCAAAACAAGGTGCGACGGTGGTTGTAGTAAGCCACGACCCAAATTTCCCATGCCACAAGAGAATAGAACTATGATTCGCAACGCAAGTTTCCCGCCTACCGTAGGGGCAGTTTGGTAATCTCTACCCTCTACCTTCTACCCTCTACCCTCTGAATTACTTTAATTCTTAATTCTTAACTCTTAATTTTTAATTCTTAATTTCCAAACTAATGGACATCTCATATATAAATATGGTGTTGGGCATACTGCTTCTTGCCCTCCCAATCTACGTATTCTACCGTTTTCAGACCCCACTAATACGCTCCACTGCCATTGCGGCAACGAGAATGGTGGTGCAGATGGCGCTCATAGGCATCTATCTGCAATACCTCTTCGCGTGGAACAACGCATGGATAAACATCCTCTGGGTGCTCGTCATGGTAGCGGTAGCCTCGTTCACAGCCCTTCGCCGCACCCATCTGCATTGGCGCATGGCACTTCTCCCCACTGCGGCAGGCTTCTTCGCCGCGTCGATGGTCGTAGGGCTATATTTCCTCATTGTTGTCTTGCGTCTCGACAATCCGTTCGACTCACGCTATTTCATCCCCATCATGGGCATACTGATGGGCAACATGCTCAGTGTGGCGGTCATTGCGCTCACGAGCTACTACGACTCGCTGCACCACGAGCATCAGCAGTACTACTATCTGCTTGGCAACGGCGCGACGCATCTCGAAGCCATCACTCCCTTCCTGCGCAAAGCCCTCGAAAAGTCGTTCGCTCCCTGCATAGCCAACATGGCAATTATGGGCATAGTGTCGCTGCCTGGAACCCTGACAGGACAGATTCTCGGAGGCTCGGCCCCAGGCATAGCCATAAAATACCAAATAATGATTATCATCATAACATTCTCTGCATCAATGCTTTCACTCGCCATAACACTCTATCTTGCCGACCGCCGCTCGTTCGACCTCAACGGCAGGATAAGGAGTTAAGAAGCAAAGGTTGACCTACGTCAATAGCTTTGACCTATGTCAAAATATAGGAAAAAACTGCAAAAAACAATGCAAATTGTGTGCGGACACAGAAAAATTGCCGTATCTTTGCACCGTCAAAAGAAAACACAGGATAACACACGGGATGTGAAGAGGCATCCTACACAGAAGAAAAAAGATTGTTTAATTTAAAGTAAAAGAAAGGGTAACATTATGAAAAAGTTAGTAAACAAGCTTACAGCAAGCAAGAAATTCAACAAGTATTGCGTGAACATGCTGAAGATGTACAACTACGGAAGAGTTA
>CAMAGM010000127.1 GCA_945833995.1 uncultured Prevotella sp. | reverse complement strand
CACGTTACCGCTACAACAACGTGCCTATGGACAACGACGGACGCTACTTCTACCTAAAGGATGGCGACACCATCTGGAACCCTGGGTGGAAACCTTGCCGCACACCACTCGACTCATACGAGTGCCGCCACGGAATGGGCTACACACGCATCACGGGCAGCAAGAACGGAGTGGAGGCCTCTGTGCTGTTCTTCGTGCCTCTGAAAACGTGGGGCGAGGTGCAGAAACTCACCCTCAGGAACACCACCGACGAGAAGAAGCAGCTGAAGCTCTTCTCATTCACCGAGTGGTGCCTGTGGAACGCCGCAACAGACATGGAGAACTTCCAGCGCAATTTCTCTACCGGCGAGGTTGAGATAGAGGGCTCAACAATCTATCATAAGACAGAATACCGCGAGCGCCGCAACCACTATGCTTTCTACACTGTGAATGCCGACATTCAGGGCTTTGACACCGACCGCGAGACCTTCGTGGGACTCTACTCCGAGAAGTCGGCTCCCGACGCAGTGGTGGAGGGACGTCCGCGCAACAGCCACGCCCACGGCTGGAGCCCCATAGCCTCACAATATATAGAGGTGGAGCTTGCCCCAGGCGAGAGCCGCGACCTCGTGTTCCTGCTTGGCTACATAGAGAACAGTCAGGAGGAGAAATTTGAGGCAAAGAAAGTAATAAACAAGCGCAAGGCACACGAGCTGATAGAGCGTTTCAACACGTCGGAAAAAGTAGATGCCGCCTTTGCCGAGCTCAACGCCTACTGGGACAAGCTGCTCGGCAACTTCTCCGTGGAGAGCGGAAATGACAAGCTCGACCGCATGGTGAACATCTGGAACCAATATCAGTGTATGGTCACTTTCAACTTCTCGCGCTCAGCCAGCTTCTTCGAGAGTGGCGTGGGACGTGGAATGGGATTCCGCGACTCCAACCAAGACCTCGTAGGCTTCGTTCACCTTGTGCCAAGCCGCGCGCGCCAGCGCATAATCGACATTGCCTCAACGCAGTTCCCCGACGGCGGCTGCTACCACCAGTATCAGCCTCTCACAAAGCGTGGCAACAACGACATCGGCGGCGGATTCAACGACGACCCCTGCTGGCTCATCTTCGGCACTGCTGCATATCTTAAGGAGACAGGCGACTTCTCAATACTCACTGAGCCTGTGCCGTTCGACAATCAGCCAGGCAGCGAGAAGACACTCTTCGAGCATCTGAAAATATCGATGGAGCACGTCACCAACAATCTCGGCCCTCACGCCCTACCACTCATAGGACGCGCCGACTGGAACGACTGTCTCAACCTCAACTGCTTCAGCTGGGACCCCAACGAGAGCTTCCAGACAACGGAGAACAAGAGCGAGGGCTCAAAGGCAGAGTCGCTCATGATAGCAGGTCTTTTCGTCGTAACAGGCAAGGAATATGTAGCCCTCTGCCGCCAGCTCGCAAAGCAGGGCGAGGACGCTGCTAAATATGGCATTTCCTGCTTCGAGCAGGAGGCAGACGCAATGGCAGCTGCCGTGGAGGCTATGGAAAAGGCAGTGAAGAAAGACGGATGGGACGGCGAGTGGTTCCTCCGCGCCTACGACTTCTATGGCAACAAGATTGGCTCGCAGGAGAACGAGGAAGGCAAGATATTCATCGAGAGCCAAGGCTGGTGCACTATGGCAGGAATAGGTCTTGACGAGGGCTTGTGCGACAAGGCGATAGACTCCGTAGAGCGCATGATGGACTGTGAGCACGGCATTGTGCTGAACAATCCTGCCTACACCACCTACCACGTTGAGATGGGCGAGATCTCGTCCTATCCCGAGGGCTACAAGGAGAACGCGGGCATCTTCTGCCACAACAACCCATGGGTGATCATAGGCATGACCGTGGCTGGACGAGGCAACGAGGCTTGGGAGCACTACACCAAGATACTGCCCTCCTACGTTGAGGAGAAGCATCAGACGCTCCACAAGGTTGAGCCATACGTCAACTGTCAGATGGTGGCTGGCAAGGATGCCTATCGTCCAGGCGAGGGCAAGAACTCATGGCTCACAGGCACTGCCGCATGGATGTGGCTTACCGTAAGCCAATACATTCTCGGCATTCAACCTGACTACGAGGGTCTTGCCGTGCGCCCATGTCTGCCCTCCACGGCGAAGGAATACACCGTAAGCCGCCGCTATCGCGATGCTGAATACACCATCACGGTGAAGAATCCCGACGGCAAGCAATCAGGCGTACGGTCGCTCATAGTTGATGGCAAGCCAGTAGAAGGCACCGTCATTCCTTATTCCTCAGGAAAGCATGAGGTAGAGGTGACGATGTAGGGGTAATAGAGGTGAGAGGTGAGAGGTCACTTCTCACCTCTATTTCTCCACCACCACCTTTCGCTTCTTCCACAAATAAACTCCTGGACGTAGGCCTTTGGTGGTTGTTGCGTTCTTGCGAACCACTACGCCCGACAAAGTCATTATGTCTGACGATGATGTGTTGTCGCCATAAATTGTTTCAACGGAAGTGTTCTCGCCGAGAATGGCTTCTACAGACATTTCCGTGCATGAAGGCATATTGAAGCTGTAGCTACTGCCCTCAACCTCCTTTTCCTCAGTGCTTCCATTGTTTATCACGCTTATTTTCCAACCCTTCACCATCGGCGAGTTGCTGCTTATGGTCATTTTGCGGTCGGCATAGAACTTGCCGTCAAACCTTGCCTTGCTCAGCTTCACGCCGTTCATCTCCACTTCTATTTCCTCCAGCTGCTCCTCAGTCAGCTCTTTGTTTACCGTCAAGACCATTGGAGAGCCCACACCATAATAATTTGCCACGAACCTGTAAAAATACATCGGTCGGCGGGCTACGAAGTTTCTTGCGTTAAGCAGCTCATCGTCGTAGTTTGGCCACCAGGGGTTGAACAGCTTCCTGTGGTTGGGATATTCGTATTTTATCATCTCATACATGGGGTCCCACACCTCGCGCGTACCTTGCTCGTTGAGGAAGTCGCCCATATAGATGGCGGCACGGTCTATAAACTCACGCTTGAAGTCCTCGTCCTCCATCAGCTGTCTGAACAGTAGCGTGTGCTCCCAGTCGTTAGCCCAATTCGTCTGTTTGTCGTAGTCGTGGTCGTTGACCCAGGCAATGGTGTTGTAGTTTGGTTTTGTGCCGTATAGCCCAAGTCCGAAGTCAGTGTCCTTCATTATCCATCGCCATCGTCCGTCCTCCGTTCGTGGCCGCCACATCACGATGTTGTTGCCAGGGAAGTCGCGGTTGTTGTAGAACAGGTTTACGAGCATGAGGTTCAGGAACTCCATAGTGTCCATCCATTTCCCATATTCAGCCATGGTGTGACCGCTCTCGCTGTAGAAAGCCTTGAAGGCGTTGTAGTTGTCCCATGTCCCCTCCTTCAGCTCAGTCCAGTTCTCTATCATGTCTATGTCCTCAAGACCGTCGTAGTTGGTGTAGATGTTGTCCTCGTTGCTTCTTTCGCGAATGTTGAGCATTCCCTTGTACTTTCCGTTTATATACACTATTGCCGGTCGCCATGCTTGCCAGTCGAGGTCGAGGTGCGAAGCCGCCGTGCGCTGTATAATAGGGTCGCGCATGTAGAGATAGTCGAAGTCGTTGCCTGAATTTCTCAGAGCGAGCGACTTGAAGTCAGTAATGCCAGGCCGCTGGTCGGGGAAGAACTCATATTTGAATCGTTTCTCCCCAAAGCGCTTGTTGGCGTAGATGGCAAGCGACTTCAGTGGGTTTCCCCTCGTTGCGCCACCCATGATGCGCGTCTCGCAGAGTTGGTTCAGCTCGCTCTCCTTGTCCTTGTCGAAGAATATCTCAAGGTTGATGGGTCGCCGCCAGTCGTACTCGTAGTTTTTCCTGTCTTTCGAATAAGTTCCGTCAACATATATTCCCACTTTGTTGTCGTAGAAATACTTGTCGTTTGTGGCAATGGATATAACGGGCAGTGTCACCTCTCGTGGGAAGAAAATGTAGGATTGTGTCGTAGAGCGTGGCGAGAGCATTCCGTCGGCAAAGAGCTTTGCCCTTACTGTTTTCGTGTTTTTTATCTCTATTGGGTTTGAGTATAGATAGCTTGTCCTTGTAGGCTCTGACCCGTCGAGCGTGTAGCGTATCTCAGCCTCTTCCGAGCCTTCGGGCAGTGAGAGTTCGAGCATGAATGAGCTACCGTTTTCCATCACGCATCCCTTTTTGCTGAACACAGGCTCTGGTAGCAGGTCTTTCAGTGTCTCTCCGCAGTTTGCGGCAGCTGGTGTTGGCGTAGCCATATAGCCCCACGCCTCTGCCCCGTCGGTCTTTCGTCCGTAGGCAATGTTTGGAGCGGGTTGTTTTTTCAGTCCCTCTATTTTGTCCACGAGTTGGTTGTCCTTGTAGAGAAAAACGGCGCATCCCTTTCCCGACTCCAGTCTGAAATGGGTGTGCAGTCCTGTCTTCTCCTTGTCGCAATAAACCATAGCGTAGCCTCCAGGGGCAATGGTAGTGTTGGGCAGACGCCAAGCCTTGTCGGGGTTGTCAGTATCGGCAATGGTGTAGTGTGAGAGGTTTGTCGCCGTAGTTCCGGCATTGTATAGTTCCACCCACGAGTCAGGAAACTCATTTATGTCGTCCATAACGCAGTCAATGTTCGACTGCATTATCTCGTTGATTACCATTTGTGCATTTACATTCACAGAAGCCGCAGCAAGGAGTGCCGCCAAAGTCATTTTTTTCATCCTTACAGTTTTTTGGTTATTTATTCACGGCTGCAAAATTATACAATTTAATCCATACCACCAAACTTATTCCAATAAAAAAAGTAAGCGTGTGGATTTTCGTTGTAATTATTGTAATTATTGTAATTGCAATAGTATGAACAAATAAAGAATTAAAAATTAAGTTTTTTTCGCGCCATTACCGCCGCCATCTGCCGTTTGTAAGGACTTTATCTCCAAACTGGTAGCTGTTTCCAATTGCTTGGAAACCCCATATCTCGCAAAGACAACAAGCGGACATTTCTGCTCAGCAGTGATAACAGAATATCTTTGAAGTTGTTGGATTCATCAATTGAATCTAAAAGGTATTTAATGGCTGATAGCAATGGGAAAAGTTTGTTGCGTTTTATTAATTTCAAACTTTCTCTATCCATAAATAGTCGCGATGTATTGTAGGGCAATACCATATTGACCATAAAACGGCGGTTCCATATTCTACCATGATGTGCACAGCAATTACGAAGATTAGAAATGGCATGAAGCCAATTTTCAAACACACTTATGTCCGCTATACCATATGATTGGGATAACCATTTCTTATTACCATCCTTCTTTAATGATTGATAAATGCGACTGAGTGTTCCAAATGAAACCACTTCAAGAGACATCCAACATGGAGGCAATTCAGGCTCATCATACTTAATATTATAATGCTTTATGAATTCCTCATTGCTTCGGTTTACATCAGCGGAAATATCTTCTATAAGTTTATCAAAATCACAACGATACAAATATTTATTTATAAACCAATGGCTATCACTTGTTCCCTCTGAATAGATCTGTGTCATACGGGCACGAATAGATACCTCAATTCTTGCAATTGCATTGAAAAGCAAGAAACGTAAGTCACGGTCAAATTTATAAAGGTTTATTATTTCTGAAAAATGTATGTCATCCTTTAAAAACAAGTGCCCACCGTCGTCACTATTGTCTTGAAATGGATAAGTATATGCACGAAGTCTATAATAGCTTACGTCAAAGAGAAATTGTTCCGCTTCTTTTTTGTCATCAAAAAGCAGTCCTTTACTTTCAAGTTTATTCACTTGTTCAGACAAACTGAAAGGTCTTTTGTTATATGTTTTTTTATACATAAACCTATAAAAACTCGAAGACCTCCCCGGGTGCGCTGATCTACGGGAAGCGTGGGAGGTCATATCGCTTGCAAAATTACAATTTTTCTTGGACTTTACAAATATTCCTCGTCTTTTTCTTCAATCTTTAGAGTTATTTATTGTTAATTTGTTCACAATTTATACTTTTGAGCAGCAAAGTGCTTATATTTTACTCTGATAGGAAGCAAGCGGCGGAAAGTGTAGGCAAGGTGCGGGCGAGACACCCACACCTCCAGCATGAGGCGGAAAATGTAGGCGTTCCGCCCTCACCTCCAGCCACCACCTCAAATCAAAGGGTAAACATATCTCTACCCTCTACCTTCTACCCTCTACCCTCTACCTTCTACCCTCTATAATCTCTCTCACAACTCCAGCATCCTCTCTATCGGCTTCACTGCCTCGCGAGCCACTTCGGGATCAACTTCCACAGAGGGCCACTCGTAGCGGAGGGCGTTGTAGATCTTTAGGAGAGTGTTCATCTTCATGTAGTCGCACTCGTTGCAGCTGCAGCCTACCCCACCCTCGCTTATCTCAGGCGGAACAGGATAGAACTTCGTCTGCGGACAGGCACGCTGCATCTCGTGGAGAATGCCTGCCTCGGTGGCTACAATGTATTCGTTGTCGGGATGCTCCGTTGAGTATTTCAGCAACACTGCCGTAGAGCCTATCACGTCGGCACATGCCAACACAGGTCCCTTGCACTCAGGATGGGCAAGCACGAGGGCTGCGGGGTGAGCCTCCTTCAGCTTGGCTATCTCTGCCACGGAGAAGCGCTCGTGGACGTGGCAACCGCCGTTCCACAACAGCATCTTGCGGCCTGTCACCTCGTTTATGTAAGAGCCAAGGTTGTAGTCGGGACCAAAGATAATCTTCTCGTCCTTGGGGAACGTATCCACAATCTTCTTCGCGTTGCCACTGGTCACAACCACGTCTGTCAGGGCTTTCACTGCGGCAGTGGTGTTCACGTAGCTCACCACCTTGTAGCCAGGGTGCTCCTCCTTGTATTTCCTCAAGTCCTCCGCGCGACACGAGTCGGCAAGCGAGCAACCAGCGTTGAGGTCGGGTGTGAGCACGAGCTTGTCGGGACTGAGTATCTTGCAAGTCTCAGCCATGAAGTGTACGCCACACATCACGATAATCCTCGCGTCAGTCTCGGCAGCCTTTCGCGCCAAGGCGAGCGAGTCGCCAATGAAGTCAGCCACTTCCTGTATCTCCCCGCGCGTGTAGTAGTGAGCCAGCACAATGGCGTTCTTCTGCTCACACATGCGCCTTATCTCTGCCTTGAGGTCAGTGCCCTCGGCAACGGGTTCGTCGATAAACCCCTTTTCTTTCCATTCAGCTTTCATAATATCATTTTTATATTCTTTCTTTTCTTTTTTTAAAATGAAGAATTTTAAGGATGATGGTGTGTGGAAACGTGAGAAACTTTTAGGTCATTTCCTTGCCCATTCCGATATAAACATTAGGTATGTCGTTGTCCACACAATGTGTTGATGCTATCTTGTTGAGATAGAAATCAATCCACAGTTTATCCACAATTCCCTATTTCGGTGCAAAATTAATAAGTTTATATCTTTTTCCATCAAAAATCGGTGGAAATCTTTCTAAAAACTTCATAATAACCCTGTGGATAACCACATTCCGAGCCTTTCCACAGCCGTAGGAGTGGATATTTGGATAACTTTTTCGGTTTATCCACAGGGTTATTAGTATAGTTATCAACACTTCAATCTACACCATGCAACTTGTAACGCCAAGGGTAGTGGCAATAGCAGTTGCGATAGACACGATGAGCTGGATAATCAGCTTCCAAGTTTCTTTTTTGTTAATAGTACTCATAAGAAAAATAAATTTTAAAATTTCATTAAAAGGCTTTGCCTTAAAAGACTGCGTCTTAAAGAATTTAAAAGACTACGTCTTAAAGATTAAAAGGC
>CAMAGM010000126.1 GCA_945833995.1 uncultured Prevotella sp. | reverse complement strand
GGCAAAACTTCAACAATCAATATAAAAAAGAATTTAGTATATGGCATTAGTAAATGAACATTTCCTGAAACTGCCGAACAACTACTTGTTCGCAGACATTGCAAAGAAGGTGAACGCCTTCAAGGTGTCGCACCCAAAGGCAAGCGTCATCAGCCTCGGCATTGGCGACGTAACGCAGCCTCTCTGCCCTGCAGTGATAGAGGCAATGCACAAGGCTGTTGACGAGATGGCAAGCAAAGACACATTCCGTGGCTACGGTCCTGAGCAGGGCTACCAGTTCCTGCGCGAGGCGATAGTGAAAAACGACTTCCTGCCAAGGGGAATACACCTCGACCCAAGCGAGATTTTCGTGAACGACGGAGCAAAGAGCGACACGGGAAACATTCAGGAACTGGTGCGCTGGGACAACAGCATCGGTGTGACCGACCCAATCTATCCCGTATATATCGACTCCAACGTGATGATCGGCAGAGCCGGTGTGGTGGAGGACGGGAAATGGAGCAACGTGGTGTATATGCCATGCTCGGCAGAGAACAACTTCACGCCGCAGCTTCCCGACAAGCGTGTTGACATCATCTACCTCTGCTATCCGAACAACCCAACGGGAACGGTGATAACGAAGGAGGAACTGAAGAAATGGGTGAACTACGCCATAAAGAACGACACGCTCATCTTCTACGATGCGGCATACGAGGCATACATCCAGGATCCGGACATCCCCCACTCCATCTACGAGATAAAGGGAGCGCGCAAGGTGGCGGTAGAATTCCACAGCTATTCAAAGACAGCTGGCTTCACTGGTGTACGTTGTGGATATACCGTTGTTCCTAAAGAGCTGACGGCAGCAACACTTACGGGAGAGCGCATTGAGCTCAACCACCTATGGAACCGCCGACAGTGTACGAAGTTCAACGGCACGAGCTACATCAGCCAATGCGCAGCGGCAGCCATCTACACCCCTGAGGGCAAGCAGCAGGTGAAGGCGACCATCGACTACTATATGACCAATGCGAAGATAATGTATCGCACGCTGACCGAGCTTGGTCTTGAGGTATATGGCGGACGCAACGCTCCTTACCTTTGGGTGAAGACTCCCGACGGCATGGGCAGCTGGAAATTCTTCGAGCAGATGCTCTACGAGGCACACGTTGTCTGCACGCCAGGCGTAGGTTTCGGGCCTGCGGGCGAAGGCTACATCCGACTCACAGCCTTTGGCGAGCGCGAGGACTGCCTTGAGGCAATGGAGAGGCTGAGAAAGTGGCTGAAATAGATTTCGAGATAATATAGATGGGCTAGAAAGACTAGAAATTCTAGAGGGGCTAGATATTCTAGAAAATCTAGAAAAACTAGAAAATTGGGATAACACAAACACAAAAAAAATAAAGATTATGAAGAACTTAAAAAGATTGGGCTTCGCTGCCTTTTTGACAATGGCGGGAGCAACAGTGATGACAGCACAGGACAAAGTGGAGACAACAGTTTCAGCCGACGTGGTGAACCAGTACGTCTGGCGTGGTATCAACCTCGGTGAGGCTTCTCTCCAGCCTACACTCGGCGTGAGCTACAAGGGTTTGTCCTTGTCGGCCTGGGGAAGTACGGAATTGTCAAACTTCGGGCATGACAAGGAATTCGACTTCACGCTCGCCTACACTACCGGAGGATTCAACATCGGCATCACCGACTATTGGTTCTCAGGCACAGGAACGGAGGGCAATGGCAGATATTTCAAGTACAACTCACATTCCACCAACCATGTGTTTGAGGGTAACATAGGCTACGACTTCGGTCCACTCTCACTGCAGTGGTACACCAACTTCGCGGGTTGCGACTATAAGGGCGACGGCAAACATGCCTACTCGTCATACGTGGAGCTGAATGTCCCATTCAATCTCGGCGGACTTGGCTGGGACGCAACAGTTGGAGCCGTGCCATTCGAGGACAGCGGCGTTTATGGCAACTGCGACGGCTTTGCCGTGACGAACATATCGCTCAAGGCATCGAAGGACGTGAAGATAACCGACTCGTTCTCTGTCCCAGTCTTTGCACAGGTGATAGGAAACCCACACGACCAGAAGGCGTATTTCGTATGCGGGTTTACTCTTATACCTTAAATTAAGGAGTTAAAGGAGTTAAAGGAGTTAAAGGAGTTAAAGACGTATGTTCGAGCCTTATTAACTCAAGGGAGAAAAGGAAGTGAGAAGACTAATGTCTTTAACTCCTTTAACTACATGAACTCCTTGAACTCCCCCAAAATAGATAAAAACAACAACAAACAAATAAAACTTTTAAACAATGGCAAATTTAAGATTTCAGGTTGTAGAGGAGGCCTTCAAGAAGAAGCCACTCGCCGTAGAGGTACCAACAGAACGTCCCTACGAGTATTTCGGCAAGTATGTCTTCAACCGCGAGAAGATGTACAAGTATCTGCCAAAGAACGTTTATGAGAAACTGATAGACGTAATAGACAATGGCTCACGCCTCGACCGCTCAATAGCCGACGCCGTGGCTGCCGGCATCAAGCAGTGGGCTGTGGAGAACGGCGTCACACACTATACACACTGGTTCCAGCCTCTGACCGAGGGAACAGCCGAGAAGCACGACTCGTTCATCGAGCACGACTTCAAGGGCGGTATGGTAGAGGAGTTCAGCGGCAAGCTGCTCGTACAGCAGGAGCCTGACGCCTCGTCGTTCCCATCGGGCGGTATCCGCAACACCTTCGAGGCACGCGGCTACTCTGCATGGGACCCAACATCGCCAGTGTTCATCATCGACGATACACTCTGTATTCCTACAATATTCATTTCATACACAGGTGAGGCACTCGACTACAAGGCACCTCTGCTCCGCACGCTGCACGCAGTGAACGTTGCCGCAACCGACGTGTGCAAGTATTTCTACAACGACGTGAAGAAGGTGCAGAGCAACCTCGGTTGGGAGCAGGAGTACTTCCTCGTTGACGAGGGACTCTACTCAACACGCCCCGACCTGCTGCTCACGGGCCGCACGTTGATGGGTCATGACTCGGCAAAGAACCAGCAGATGGAAGACCACTATTTCGGAACCATTCCAGACCGCGTGCAGGCCTTCATGAAGGACCTTGAGATACGCGCCCTTGAGCTTGGCATTCCTTGCAAGACACGCCACAACGAGGTGGCTCCAAACCAGTTTGAGCTTGCTCCAATATTCGAGGAGACAAACCTCGCCGTCGATCACAACATGCTGCTCATGTCGCTTATGAAGAAGGTGGCACGCAAGCACGGTTTCCGCGCACTGCTCCACGAGAAGCCATTCGCAGGCATCAACGGTTCGGGTAAGCACAACAACTGGAGCCTCTCTACCGACACCGGCGTGCTGCTCCACGCCCCGGGCAAGACACCTGAGGACAACCTCCGCTTCGTGACCTTCATCGTTGAGACACTGATGGGCGTATATCGCCACAACGGTCTGCTGAAGGCTTCCATCATGAGCGCTACCAACGCACACCGCCTTGGCGCAAACGAGGCACCACCAGCAATCATCTCGTCGTTCCTCGGCAAGCAGCTCACCGAACTGCTCGACCACATCGAGGCGTCAGACACCGACGACCTCTTCGCAATGGCTGGCAAGCAGGGATTGAAGATGGACATCCCTGAGATTCCAGAACTGCTGATCGACAATACCGACCGCAACCGCACGTCGCCTTTCGCCTTCACCGGCAACCGCTTCGAGTTCCGTGCCGTTGGCTCGGAGGCAAACTGTGCTTCGGCAATGACCGCACTGAACGCTGCCGTGGCAGAGGCGTTGGTTGACTTCAAGAAGCGCGTTGATGCTGCCATAGCAGAGGGCAAGGAGAAGAACGCTGCCATCGTGGATGTACTGCGCGAGGACATCAAGACCTGCAAGGCAATCCGCTTCGACGGCAACGGCTACAGCGACGAGTGGGTTGAGGAGGCTACAAAGCGCGGCCTCGACGTTGAAAAGAGCTGCCCAGTAATCTTCGAGCGCTATCTTGACGACTCAAGCGTGAAGATGTTCGAGAGCCTCGGCATCATGTCGAAGAAGGAGCTTGAGGCACGCAACGAGGTGAAGTGGGAGACCTACACGAAGAAGATTCAGATTGAGGCACGCGTGATGGGCGACCTCTCGATGAACCACATCATCCCAATCGCCACACACTATCAGTCGATGCTGGTGAAGAACGTGCAGAACATGCGCAGCATCTATCCTGCCGAGAAGGCTGACAAGCTGTCGGAGCGCAACTTCAAGCTCATCGAGGAGATTGCAGAGCGCACGCAGACAATAGAGCGCGGCGTGGAGGAACTCATCAACGCCCGCAAGGTTGCAAACAAGATTGAGAGTGAGCACGACAAGGCAATAGCCTACCACGACACCGTGGCTCCGAAGATGGAGGAAATCCGCTATCAGATTGACAAGCTTGAGCTTATCGTAGAGGACGACCTCTGGACATTGCCAAAGTATCGTGAGCTGTTGTTCATAAGGTAATGTTTTAGTTGTCAACTAAAAAAAACATACGCAGACAATCTATTTCTTTTTTTGGTTGTTTGAAGTTTGCGACGGGGGATGGCTGTGAAGCTGTCCACCGTCTTTTTTTCGTGAATTGCCAGAATCACGCGTCAAAGGCTTCAACCGATGTCAAAAGTGGCTGTTGTAGGCCAACGAAGGCTATTTTTAATGTCAAATGGGGCTGTTGTAGGCATACGACGGTTAGAATTTCAGTCGGAACAGGGTCTTGTTGGGGTCAGAAGAGATGAGTTCGATGCTTCCGCCGCTTTGTTTCATTATCTGCTGCGATATGCTCAGACCTATGCCGCTGCCTGTGGGCTTCGTGGTGAAGAAAGGGACGAAAATCTGGCGTGCCTCCTCAGGTGGGATAGGCTTGCCGTTGTTGCTTATGTCGATGCAGACGGCATCGTCGTCGGTCGTGTAGGCACTGATGTCTATAGCAGTAGCCTCTGCCTCGATTGCATTTTTCAACAGGTTGGTCACGACGTGGGAGACGAGGCTCTCGTCGGCGTAGAGAAGGAGGGCAGGCCCACCCCCGTCCCCTTCCTGGGGAGGGGGGAAGGAGATGCTGAAGTCGGCGTTCCTCTGTGCCTCTGCCAACGCCACCATTCGCTCAAGAAACGGCTTTACGTAGAAGAGTTTGGGCTGGGGCTTGGGGATCAGGGTCAGGCGACGGTAGTTGTCAACGAAGCTGAGCAGTTGCCGCCCTGTGCCGTTTATCACGGCGAGGCCTTCCTTTATCTCGCCGTCGGCAGCTTTCTTGCTTAGGGTCTCGCTGAGCGATGTGATTGGCGCCACGTTGTTCATAATCTCATGCGTGAGCACACGGATGAGTTTTGTCCACGACTCAATCTCCCTTGTGGAAAGCTCGCTTCGGATGTCGCTGAAGGCAATGATCCTTACAGCCCCACTGTCTCCCGGTTGGGGGGATAGTCGCACTGTGGTTTGGCGCACGGAAAAGTCCTCTGAGGCGAGTTTCTCCTTCACCTGACTCTCAAATGTCAGCACCTCCACGCCAAGCAGCCGCAGTGCCGCCTCGTTGTGCTGCAATACGCTGCCGCGCTCATCGACCACCATGATGCCCGTCGAGACGGCATTGATGATTTGCTCGTAGTATCGTTCGCGCTCCATAAGGTCGTGGCGGGCTTTCTCTATTATGCGGCGTATGCGGTTCAGTGCCTCGTTCAGCAGGCGGTCGCGCCCTTGTTCGGGAAACTGGAACGAGAAGTCGAGGTTGTCGATGGCATTGAAAAGGAACGTCACCTTGCCGATGGTGCGGCGATGGCGACGTAGAATGGCGAGGCAGACAAGCGAGAAGACTGCCGCCGTGGAGAGGATGGCGATGACGACGTTAGAGTCCATATTTCTTTATCTTGTTGTAGAGGGTCTGGCGTGAGATGTCAAGACGCTGCGCCACGATAGTCAGGTTGCCGTCGCACTCGCGTATGGCACGGGCTATGATGTCGCGCTCCATTGAGGCGAGGGAGGAGGAGGCCCACCCCTGACCCCTCCCTGGGGAGAGGAGAGTAGCGGGAAGTTCGATGGATTCCATTATCACGCTTCGTTCCATTGTGTGCTCCAGCTCGCGGATGTTGCCGTGCCACGGACAGGCGAGCAGTTGCTCGCGGGCGTTGTCGTCCAGCTCAAGCGGCTGCTTGTGGTAGAGGTCGGAGTATTTCTTTATGAACAGTTCGGCAAGAGGCACTATGTCCTCCTTGCGCTCGCGCAGTGGGGGAAGGTGGATGCAGATGGTGTTTATGCGGTAGAGCAGGTCCTCCCGGAACGTTCCCTCCTTCACCATCTGTTGCGGGTTGCGGTTGGTGGCGGTGATGAGCCGTATGTCGATTGGTATCTCCTTCGTGCCGCCGATGCGTGTTATTGTGCGCCGCTGCAATGCAGTCAGCAGCTTTGCCTGCAGACCGTAGGAGAGGTTGCCTATCTCGTCCATAAACAGCGTGCTGCCCTCTGCCATCTCCATCTTTCCCGGTTTGTCGGTCTTTGCATCGGTGAAAGCTCCGCGGACGTGTCCGAACAGCTCGCTCTCGAAGAGCGTCTCCGTGATGGCTCCCATATCCACCGTCACCATCTTCTTGTCGGCACGGTGGGAGAGGCGATGTATCTCCCGAGCCAGCACTTCCTTTCCCGTTCCGTTCTCGCCCGTGATGAGAATGTTGGCGTCGGTGGCAGCCACCTTCTCCACCATCTCGCGCAGCTGCAGCATGGCAGGCGACGTTCCCCAATGGCAGTCGAGGGCTATTGGGGAACGCAAGTTTCTCACCGATGGTTGTGCCACGCTTTTGAGCTTCTCAACCAGCACGTCGTTGTCGAAAGGTTTTACTATGAAGTCTGCCGCCCCTTCCTTTATTCCGCGCACGGCGAGGTCGATGTCGGCGTATGCCGTAAACAGCACCACGGGCAGGTTTGGCTCCATGCGTTTTATCTCCGAGAGCCAGAACAGTCCTTCGTTGCCACTGTTTATGCCACGCCCGAAATTCATGTCGAGCAGCACCACGTCGGGTTTCTTCCTTCGCATCAGCGAGGGAATGGCGTTGGGGTTGGTGGTTGTCTGCACATCGGCGAACACGCCGTTGAGCAACATCCTGAGCGAGACAAGCAGCGCCTCGTTGTCATCTACTATAAGTATATTACCTTTCTTCATTTGCATTACATTATCAGCTGCAAAGGTACGTCAAGTTGGGCGAAAAACAAAATAATGAGCCAAATTTTTTAAGGGAGTTAACGGAGTTAAGGGAGTTAAAGGAGTTAAAGACATTAGTCTTTGCGATTCTGCAAAGAAAGTTCAGAGGCTCGAACATACGTCTTTAACTCCTTTAACTCCTTTAACTCCTTTAACTCCTTTAACTCCTAAACATTAACTCCTCCTATACTATCTTTCCATCAAACAGCTTTATCACCCGCTGCGCCATCGAGGCGTCGCGGTCGCTGTGGGTCACCATCACCACAGTCGTACCCTCGCGGTTCAGCTCCGTGAGGAGTTTCATCACCTCAATACCGTTCTTTGAGTCGAGGTTTCCCGTAGGCTCGTCGGCAAGGATCATCTTCGGGCCAAACACCACGGCGCGGGCTATTGCCACACGCTGCTGCTGTCCGCCGGAGAGTTGGTGTGGGAAGTGCTTGGCACGATGACTTATCGCCATGCGCTTCATAATCTCCTGCACCCTCTGCTTGCGCTCCTTGGCGGGGATATTCAGATATGTCAGAGGCAGCTCAATGTTCTCCTCCACGTTCAACTCGTCAATCAGGTTGAACGACTGGAACACGAAACCGATCTGTCCCTTACGCACATCGGTGCGGTCC
>CAMAGM010000125.1 GCA_945833995.1 uncultured Prevotella sp. | reverse complement strand
GTCTTCTTGCTGCTGCGTCTGACTCGAAGTTGCGTCAGGACATGAACGTGGAGGATGAGTACTTCTCTGCTATTGAGAGCCGCGACACTGCCATAATGAATCGAGACCAGAGGATTGCGGAACAAGATGCCCAGTTGGAGGAGCAGTCGGCTCAGTTGGAGGAGCAGTCGGCTCAGTTGGAGGAGCAGTCGGCTCAGTTGGAGGAGCAACGAGCTGCCTTACTTGTCTCTGCCAAGGCCATGAAGTCTGCCGGTATAAGTGAGGAACAGATAGCGGCAATGACAAAAATAAACATCGAAGATATAAAAAGCCTATAACTCGGGCAAGGGAATAGACAACTGTTTTGTATTGAATAATACATATAAGATTGGAAATGACCTCTTTTGCAAAAAATAAATCAAGAGTACAACTATCAAACTAAATCTACAAGAAATGAGAATTCAGACTTTCTTATCAAAGACTTTGGCCCTGCTGCTACTTATCGCACCGTCAGCACTGAAGGCTAAGGAAACACTGGGCAGGGCTCCCGTGGCAGTGACTACAAAGACCGGCGTTCTGCTATCGTGGCGATCGCTGGCTGCCGATGGCACCAATACGACATTCAATGTCTATCGCAACGGCGAGAGCATCGTAAGGGGACTTGCATCGAAGACAAACTTCCTGGACAAGGACGGAGTGGCTGAAGCAAACTACAGGATTGAGACCGTAAGGAACGGAAATGTAGTGGAGACCAGTGAGACAAAGGCATGGAGCAACATGTTCACCACCATCAGCGTATCTCATCCAGAGGCTCAGGCTGCCGCCAACGGTGCCATGGGACGATATAGGCCCGACGACATCAGCGTGGGCGACCTCGACGGCGACGGCGAATATGAGTTGGTGTTGAAGTGGATGCCCGACAACCAACAGGACAACGGCTACAACGGCTACACCTCGCCATGCATCATTGATGCCTACCGAATGGACGGAACACAGATGTGGCGCATAGACCTCGGTCTGAACATACGTTCGGGCAACCACTACACACAGTTCCTCGTGTATGACTTCGACGGCGACGGCAAGGCAGAGATGATATGCAAGACGGCTCCAGGCTCGAAGGACGGCAAGGGAGAATATGTCTCGAAGGCTGGCACAGCAACTGCGGTGACTGGCGTTGACAACAGTGCCACATACGTCAACTCCAACGGCAGAATCAGCGGTGGCGAGGAGTTCCTAACCGTATTCAACGGTGAGACAGGTGCTGCCATGCACACCATTTTCTACTCTCCAAGCCGTTCGGCTGAGGACTTCCCAACAACGGCAACCTCCTATCCGTCGAAAAGCGTGTGGGGCGACACCAACTACAACAGAGGAAACCGATTCAATGCCGCCGTGGCATATCTCGACGGAACAGACGGCAAGCCAACAGCCATAATGCAGAGAGGCTATTACACACGGTGCTACATATGGGCTGTGGATTGGGACGGAACGAAACTCGCCACACGATGGCTGCACAAGGGTACGACAGCGACCGAATGGTCGGTGGTTGACGCCAACGGCAACCAGCTCTGTAGCGGAAGCGGAAAGTCGAGCTACGGACAGGGAGTGCATGGCATTAGCATAGGCGACGTAAATGGCGATGGGTATGACGAGATAGTGACAGGCAGTGCGACGATTGGACACGACGGCTCGCTGCTCTGCTCCACAGGCAATGGACACGGCGACGCCATCCACCTTGCCGACCTCTGTCCCGACAGGGAAGGCTTAGAGGTGATGATGCCACACGAGGAAAGGCCTTACGGCTACGATGTCCACGATGCGACAACAGGAGAGACCATAGTCAGCGCGACAGGAACCAAGGACAATGGCAGAGGATTGGCAGCCGACTTCATTCCTGCCAACAAGGGCTACGAGTTCTGGTCGTCGGCAGACAACAATGTGCGTTCATGCCAAACTGGGGAAGTACTGTTGTCGAGCAAGCCCGACACCAACTTCCGAATCTACTGGACTGGCGACCCCTTCGACCAGACCTTCGACGGACGCTACGACTCAGGTTCGGGCAAATGCTCGCCACGCATAAGAAACTACAATACCGAAAAAGGCATCATCAGCACATTCCAGGAATTTGCAGCCTACGGCAACCCCTCGACATGCAACACCACCAAGGCTACACCATGCCTACAGGCAGACATACTCGGCGACTGGCGCGAGGAGCTGATAATGTACAAATACGAGGAGGACTACTCGTCTGACGAGTCTGTGCTCATGATTTTCTCAACTCCAGAGGAAACGGAATATAAGGTTCCGTGCCTCATGGAGGACCACATCTACCGCATGGGCATTGCATGGCAGAACTCGTCCTACAACCAGCCTCCACACCTTGGCTACAGCCTGCCCGAATATCTTGGCATAGACAGGACAAACTACACAACAAGCTCTGTCAACAATGCGCCAGAAGCTCCCGCCGAGGAGCCTGAGGACCCCAACAAGAGCCATCAAGAGCAACTGGCAGCGCCATCGGCAGACAAGCAGGCCGTAACGGGCAAATGCTATTCGGGAGGAGCGTTTGGGGAGCTGGCCGCCTCAACAAGTGGCGGATATCTGAAAATGCGCACTGGCAACAACGACAACACCATAACATTCACCGTGAACCAAGGCTACGTCATCACCGGAATAAAGCTTGAAGGCTACAGCAACAACAAATCGACAATAGCCGACCGTTCCATCACCTTGACAGACATCTGTGTGGATGGCGCTGAGACATCGGTATTGGAAGCTCCTGTGATATTGCCTGGAGGCACCATGGGCACCAGTCCTGCCACGGCAGAGGCTGACAACTTCCGCGCGACGGAAAGCATAGTGCTGAAATTCGACAACTCGCTGATTACGACAAGCGACATAGACGCTGCGGGAAAGAACAAGCAGATAATGGCAATCATCACCTTCACCTACACATTGGACACGGGTGTTGGCGGCGTGTCTGTTACTGACCGTGGAGATGAGAGTGGCAAAGTGTATGACCTCCAAGGCCGCAAGGTGACGGGGAAAGCCAAGGGATTGGTCATAGTCAACGGGAAAAAACTGTTCATGGCTAATTAACCCCACGACATCCCTTATGGGTTGAAAATTGAAAACTCCGCCGTTTTATTGTTCAAAACGGCGGAGTTTTTTTATTTTTACCATGCACTGTAAGGAGCGAACTCGGTGGTGTTGGTCTGCAGACCCCACTGCGGGTTGTACTCGATGATGGCATTGTCTATTGGCAGCGACTGGAAGTAAGCGTCGGTGATGGGCTTGCTGTAGGTCTTGGTGCCAATCTTGTGCTCAATGACGCTCTTGCTCCATGGCTTGCCAGAGTCGAAGGCATAGCGCTTGAGGTCGAGCATGCGCTGGAACGACACGAGTGGGAGCTCGCGGCGGCGCTCGGTGAGAATCTCGTTGAGGAGCTGGTCGGCTGACATTGAGCTGCCGTTCTTCAGGTCGGTGCTTACGCCATCGCCATAGTTGTAGCGATACTTGCGCAGGGTGTTGAGGCTCTGCAGCGCAGCGGCGGTGTTGCCTGTGCGTGCCTCTGCCTCAGCCTTCTCAAGCAGGAGCTGCGGATAGGTGATGCCCTCGGTGGTCTCCATGTTGTATGAGCGATAGTCGTTAAGCTGTAGTCCGTCATCTACGGTAACGTCACCATAGGTGGTGTGGTAGCCCTCTACCGTGAAGAAGAACTTCTTGCAGCGCAGGTCGTTGTCGAAGTCGAATATAGACTTCCAATCCTCAGAAGGATAGTATTTCGTAGTGGTTGTACCGTAAGGTGTGGAGCGGTAAAGCAGAATCTCGCGGTGAGTGGTCTGCTCGAAGTCGTTGTCTGGTCCACGGAGTGTCATGTAAGGCTCTGGCGAGCATCCCTCTGGCGGATTGATTTCGCTGAGAGCCTCATAGTAGAAGTCGTTGTAGTTGTAGATGAGCTTGTCAACTCCTCCACTGTTTGCCACGGCGAGTTCCCATGCCTTCTGTGCATCGGCAAGCATGTTCTGCCAGTCGCGCGTGTACATATAATATTCGGCACGCAGTGCGTAGGCGCAGGCGCGGTCGGCACGGCTGTGGTTTGCTACGGTGTTTGGACAGTTCTCGCAAGCATAGTCAAGATCTGCCTTGACGAGCTCGAAAATCTCCGCCGTTGTGTTGCGCTCACCGTTAGGTGTGGTTGGGTCGCCCGATGTGCGGTAAGGCAGAACCTTTGTGTCGTTGGCTCCGCCTGCCTGATACATTGGGCCGTAGCAGAGGGCCATGTTCATCATCTGCCAAGCTCGTCCGAGGCGTGCCTGTGCGATGACTCCCTTTGCGTAAGCCGACTCGCTGTCGATGGCTGTCACACCGTCAACCACGTTGTTGAAGTAGCCGAGAGCCTTGTAGCCGTAGGTCCAGGTGAATGGAGTGGATATGGGGTCCATTACCGGCGAATAGAAAATGTAGGCTGCCAGCAGGTCAAGGTTGGGGAATGTAGAGGTGAACTGGTATTGTGCGAGATTTTCCGAAATGGTGAGGTTGTCAGCCATGGCTGCGTAGAAGCAGCTGCGGTTGTTGTCCATCATGAAGTAGGGGTCAACAGTGAGCGAGTTGTTGAGAATGTTCTCAAACTGTGACACCTCGGTGGGAATCATCTTTCCCACGGGCTTCACATCGAGGAAGTTGTCGCACGAGGCGAGCGTTGCGGCGAGTGTTGCCGCGAATAGATATTTTATCTTCTTCATAGTGTGTGGTATCTAAAGGGTTAGAAACTGAATGTAAGACCGATGTAGAACTCTGGGTTCATTGGCAGTATGGCATAGCCTGAGTTTGTAGAGCTGCCCATACCGCCACCATAGTTCAACTCGAAGGTCTCTGGGTCGATGTCGCAGTCGCTTGCCGTGATGCGGAAGAGGTTGCGTGCCTGGAGATAGACCTTTGCGTCGCTCATGCCGATGAGCTTGGTGAGCGAGTTGTCGAAGTTGTAGGTGAGGGTGACGTCACGCAGCTTGGCATAGCTTGCATTGCCAATGTTCACGTCGCAGAATGGGAAGTAGAACATGTCCATGTTCCATGACTTCAGCACTGGATAGATTTTCGTAGCCTCGTCGCCTGCCTTCTGCCAACGCTCGCCAACGTGGCGGCTGTTGATGTTGGAGCCTTGGAACACGTCCTTGCGGTATTTGTGGCCAAGCTTGGCAATGAACATGAACGAGAGGTTCCAGTTCTTGTAGCTGAAGTTGTTGGTAAGCGCCATGTCGGTCTTTGGCACGGCGGTGCCGAGATAGACAATGTCGTCAACAGTACAAGCCGAAGCCAGCTTCTTCTCGCCGTCGGCACCATAGATCATGGTCTGTCCCTTGTCGTCGAGTCCTGCGAAGTTGTAGCCGAAGAGACCATACATCGGATAGCCTGCGGCATGTATTGGGCTTACCCATGCCCATGAGGTTGGGTATTTGAGGTTGACGTTGTATTCGAGCACCTCGTTCTTGTTAAGTGAGAGGTTGTAGGTAACGTCCCAACGGAAGTCGCGCGACTTGACGGGAGTGCCGTTGATGGTGAACTCGAAGCCCTGATTGCGTATAGAGCCAACATTCTTGCGAATTGACGACACACCGAGAGTCGGGTCAACAGCGTCGGAGGCGAGCAGGTCGGTGCTCTTCTTGTGATAGTAGTCGAAGCTGAAGCCCAAGCGGTTGTTGAGCACGTTGATGTCGATACCGAGGTTTTTGGTTGTGGTCTTCTCCCAACGCAGCGAGTTGTTTGGGAATGACGAAATGCCGTTTGACACACCACCAGTAGTTGGGTTGTAAGAACCTGCACTGAGAATGAGATAAGGGCCATCGGTGAGCGAGATGTTACCGTTCACGCCATAAGAGGCACGGATGTTCAAGCGGTCAATCCATTCGACGTTGAAGAACTTCTCGTTGCTCAACTTCCATGTTCCGCCCACAGACCACATTGGCTTGTGACGATATTTCGGGTCGGTTCCGAAGAAGTTGGTGAGGTCCTCACGGATACTTCCGCTGATGATGTAGCGGTCGTCGAACTCGTAAGAGCCGTTGAAATACCACGACACGAAGCGGTTGTCGCTGATGCCGTAGCTACCATAATTGAGGTAATACCTTAGGTCGTTGCCGTTGAGCATGTCCTGGTTGTAAACACCTGATACCATGTCCTTGATGTTGACAGGCGTGAACGAGCCTGCGGTGGAGTTGTAGCCGAGACGTGTGGCGTAGGTGTTGTTGTCGTAGGTGATGCGGCGTACCTCGTTACCTGCAAGAGCCGTGACGCGGTGCTTGCCGAAGGTGCGGTTGAAGTTCACCTGTGTGCGCACTGTCCAGTTCTCATTGGTGTAGCGTGTCTCATTGATCATGTCGCCGTCGGGAACATAGTGGTTTGAGGTGTTGCTCATGGATGTTCCGTTGTTGAAGGCGAGGCGCATGCGGTAGCTGTTGCTTGTAGATATGGTCTTGCTTGTCGAGTTGCCACGAGTCCAGTTGCCTCCCACTTCGGCTGTCAGGCCTTCCATAATCTTGAAGCGCAGGAAACCGTTGAAGCGTGCCGAGAAGCCTGTGGTCTTGTTGTAGTCCTCGTAGGCATCGGTCACTGGATTGTAGTTGGTGTCCTTCATACCGCTGACAGAGCTGTAGAGGTCGGCTGTTGCTGCACTGATGGTGCGCACGTCGAGAAGGTTGCCGTTGTCGTCAGCCAAGCGGCTGTAGGGCTTCAGATAGCTCGTATAGTCGGTAAACGTCTGGAACGATGTTCTTGGAGCATTCGAACGGCTGTAGTTGACGTTGGCAGCTACACCAATGGTGAGGAACTTGTATGGATTCCATTCGTTCTTCAGGTCAACGAGCAGACGGTCGTTGTCGGTGTTGATGTATGACGAGCGGTTCTTTGTGTAGTTGACGGCAAGGTTGTATTTGTTCACCTTGTTGCCTCCGCTGATGCCAATGTTGTGGGTCTGTGTGAATGCAGTGCGGAACATGTATTTCTCCATGTCGCGCAGCACGTTGTTGCCACGAAGCTTGTCGATGGCTGAATTAAAGTCCGACTCGCTAATTTTTCCTGCCTTGCGCTGTGTCAGCAGGTAGTCCACATCACTTTGGTTTGAGGTCCTGTAGGCGATATTGTATGACGAGCTGTTTGGATTGAGCTCATAGAGAGCAAGCTCTGCGTCAATGTAGTCGGAGGTTGAAGCCATGTGGAGGTCGTCGAGGTTTGGCTTTGACTCGAACTTGAAACTGCCGCGATAGCTCACCTTTGTCTTACCCTCGGCACCGTTCTTGGTGGTGACGATGATGACACCGTTGGCAGAACGCGAGCCATAGATTGATGCAGCCACACCGTCTTTCAGCACGGTGATGTTCTCGATGTTGTCGGGGTTGAGCTCGCTGAGCTGGCACTCGGTGGGATAGCCATCGACAACGATAAGAGGCTGTGTGGCGGCATTAAGGGTGGCGATACCACGAATGGAGAGGTTTCCGTCCTTGTCGAGTACCACACCTGCTATCTGTCCCTCAAGTTTCTGAGTGAGGTCGGCGTTGAGCTTGCCGTCAATCTGCTTGCTGGTCATGGTGCCGAACGAACCTGTGGCACGCTCCTTGGAGATGGTCTGATAACCTGTTACGATGACGTCGTCCATAAGATTGGCATCCGGTTCGAGGGTAATCACCTTCGAGGTCTGCAATCGGCGCATTGGCACGGTTTGTGTCTTCATGCCGAGATATGACACGCTGACGTTCTTGTCGCGCTGAGATGGGGCAACGCGCAGTGAGAAGCGTCCGTCGGTGTCGGTGACAGTGCCGACGTTGGTGCCGGGAATGGTGACTGAAACGCCTACGAGTGCCTCGCCGTTTTCGTCAACGACACGTCCTGTGACGGTGTTTCCTGTCTGGCGTTTCTTGATGGTGACAATGTTGCCTTCGATGGAGTAGCTGCAGTTGAGTTTGCCCATCATTTCGTCGAGCACCTCGCGCACAGGCTTGTTCTGTGCGTTGAGCGACACCTTTGGCAGCGACTCGGCAAGGTCGGTGCTGCAGATG
>CAMAGM010000124.1 GCA_945833995.1 uncultured Prevotella sp. | reverse complement strand
CAAGAAAGATACGCAAGTGTATGGACACTTGGCGGAAGACTCATCCCGACTACGAGATAGTGAGATGGAGCACCGAGAACTTCGACGTGAACGCAATCCCATACGTGAAGGAGGCTTTCGAGGCCCGCAAGTGGGCTTTCGCCGCCGACTATATCCGCATGTATGCGCTCTACACCGAGGGAGGCATCTATCTCGATTCCGACGTTGTCCTATTGAAGAGGTTTGACGACTTTCTCGACAACTCCTTCTTCTCAAGCATGGAGTACCATCCGCTGCAGATAGAGAAATGCGGCACGATGCAGTATATCGACAGCGAGGGACGGCGCACGGCAGACAAGTATATAGAGGGAATACAGATACAGGCGGCGGTGATGGGAGCTGAGAAGGGATGCCCGTTTGTGAAGCAGGTGATGGACTGGTATAAGGACAAGCACTTCGTGAACGAGGACGGCTCCATCGCCACCAATGTTCTCTCACCCTACATCTATGCCCGTGTGGCGGAGGATATGGGGTTCCGCTACAAGGACATCGACCAGCAGCTGCCCGGCAGGGTCCACATCTACCCTTCGGAGACCTTTGCGGGCAACAAGCACGAGGTGACTCCAAACAGCTACGCCATCCACCTCTGCGCCCACAGCTGGCACATGTCGCCAATGGAGAAACTGAGGAAATGGTTGGGAATAAAGGAAACAAGGAGAAGAAGTAGTTGTTAAGGAGTTAGTAAACTCCTTAACTCGTAATAAAAAGACAAATGTCTTAACTCCTAAAAAAGAAGAATATGACTGAAAGAAAAATATCGGTTGTTATCAACACCTACAATGCGGAGCGAACGCTTGCCAAGGTGCTTGAGTCGGTAAAGGGTTTCGACGAGTGTGTGGTCTGTGACATGGAGAGCACAGACGACACACTCGCTGTTGCTTCAAGCTACGGGTGCAAGATAGTGACGTTCCCAAAGGCTGACCACAAGAGTGCCGAGCCTGCAAGGACTTTCGCCATACAGTCTGCCTCGTCGCCTTGGGTGCTCGTGGTGGATGCCGACGAGTTGGTGACACCGCAACTGCGCGATTATCTGTATAAGAGGATTGCCGAGCCCGACTGTCCCGCAGGACTTTACATTCCGCGGAAAAACTATTTCATGGAGAGGCTGTTCGACTATCCTGACTATCAGCTGCGCTTCTTCATCAGGGAAGGCACTGAATGGCCACCTTACGTCCACACCTTTCCAAAGGTGAACGGAAGGTTGGGACATCTTCCAAAAGAGCGTGACGAGTTGGCTTTCATACACCTTGCCGACGACACCATAAGCATGCGACTGAAGAAGACAAACCTCTACACCGACAATGAGGTGGAGAAGCGTCACGGCAAGCGCTATACGGCCTTCGACCTTGTAGTATCGCCGCTGTGGCGATTCGTCCGCAGCTATTTCTTCAAGGGAGGCATACGCCGAGGTCTCGCGGGCTTCATCAATGCCGTGCTCTACAGTTTCTACAAGTTCGTCACCATAGCAAAAATAATAGAACAGCAACGCCGCAATGATATTCGTAAGAGATAAGGGAAGGATGTGCAACAACATCCTGCAGTTCGGGCATGTCTATGCATGGGCAAGGGAGCATGGCAGGACGGCAGTCTCGATGCGCTTTGCCTATAAATATCCATTCTTCCGCATCAGCCACACCCGATGGCATTGTTTTGCCACATACGTCTTCGCAAAATATGCCGCTAAGTTTGGCTTGCTGCCAGTGGCAGGCTTTCATTCCACCGAAGGTAATCCCGAAGCCCAACACTTGCTTGAGACGCGAAAGACGTTGGTGGTTGAGGGTTGGGAGGTGAGATTCTACGACCTCTTCCTCAAATACAAGCAGGAGATAGTCGGTCTCTTTGCTTTCGACGAGAGGATTCTCAGCAAGGTGATGCCGATGATGGACACTCCCGCCGTGCGCCTTGGTGTCCATGTGCGCCGTGGCGACTACAAGACGTGGCATGGCGGCAAGTTCTTCTATTCCGACGCACAGTATGCCGAGGTTATCCGCAGTTTCGTTGCCCAGCATCACAACGTGCGTGTCGAGGTATTTGTCTGTGGCAACGATCCAAACCTAAGGTCAATAAAGGAAGCCGTTGGTGCCGACATTCCTCTCCACATTCCGAATGGCAATGCCGCCGAGGATCTCTGCATGCTCTCAGAGTGTGACTATATCATCGGTGCTCCCAGCACATTCTCCCTCGTTGCCTCAATGTATCACGACCGACCCTTGGCGTGGATTATGTCGCCAACCGAGGATTTGCATTTCGACAGGTTCGACAATCTTTTCCGCAACATTCTGTAGCCCTCGTCTTATTCTTTGTTCCGCATATCAAATAAGAATAAGGAACTTAAGTTTCGCATGTACTCAACAATCAAAGGTTAAGGAAGTTAAAGAAGTTAAGGAAACTTCTTCTTTAACTTCCTTAACTTCTTTATCTTCCCCACTTGCGAAAGTTGAGTAAACTATTGCAAAGAGTCGATATGCTTGTCAGAAGCTGACCTCGTCGAGAGTGATTACCAAGTCTGAGTCCATTGCCGCCTTCCACCAGGCATTGTCGGCATGGCGGTTCTCGGCGTTGGAGCCATCGTACCACGGCATGAACCACGACCACTTGGCACCTGCACTCCACTGGTCGGCGATGTTGGCAACGCGCGAATTGGTGTATTCGTTCCAACCGCACTCGGAGAGAGTGACCATCTTGTTCGGATAGGACCGCTGGAGATAGGCGAAGTTGGTGGCGCAGTCGTCAGCCGAATTGCCGTAGAGGTCGCGGCCTATGATGTCAACATACTCGTCGCCTGGGTACCAAGTCTCGTCGTTTGTCTGCGATGTCCACACCCAGATGAGGTTGTCGATGCCCTCTGCCTTCAGGTAGTCGAACATATAGCGCCAAAGCTTCTTGAACGAAACGGCATCGGTTCCCCACCAGAACCAGCCGCCTGCTGCCTCGTGGAGAGGTCGCCAGAGGACAGGAATGTCGGCAGCCTTGAGCAGTTTGAGATAAGCTGCGAGGTTCTGCAGGTCGTAGTCGATGAATGCCTTTTCCCATGTGCCGTCAACAGTGGCGTTATTCAGGTCGAACTCTGTCTCACTGCTGCTGTAGGTGTAGTCGGTGTTGGGGTTGAGCGAGGCATAAGGATTGGTGGAGCGTGTCTTTGCCTTTGCCGAAAGGCTGACCAGCTCAACCTTCTTTATGGTGAGCGCATAGCCAGCAACGCGGAAACCACCGGAGGAGATAGTAGCAGCGTCGGCGGCGTTGAGCGTGATGTCGTAGGAGGTTGCGTCGGCTGCAAGGTCAATACATCCCCATCCGTTGTCAACGTCCTTGTAGGAGGAGAGTGCGTTGCCGTTGTTGTCCGATACCTTCAGCTGGTGGTAGTCGGCTGTGTTGAGGCCGAAGGAGATGCGTAGAACATTGCCCTCCGACACTGCCTTGGCATCTACAACCACGTTGCTGTTCCAGTCCCATCCGGTGCCAATGTCCTGGCTGCCGCTCCAAAGTTCGGTGATGGTCTCCTGTGGCTCGCCGCCACCAGCCTCAACCTTTTTCTTCGGCACGAGCCAGTGCCAGCCGAGAGCCACGATGCCACCCATGTCAGCCCACTGCTTCACTGGGGTGATGTCGCCATAGTTTATCCAGTTGGCACCTGCGACGGAGGCGGGCATGTGGATATAGTCGAAACCGTTGATGGCGGGATATTTGCCCGTAAGGTCTTTTACGCGCTGTGCCTCGTCGTAGTTCCAAGCCACGTTTGCCACCATGCCTGAGAGTGTCTTCTCGCCGTAGTTGTCCTTGAGGTAGTTGTAGAGCTTCACAGCCTTCGACTGCTTGGCAGCCACAGGTGCGGCGGCAATGGGCAGTGGCGGTGTGGTGGTGTAGTTGAGGACAATCTCTTCCGCCGGCATCTTGTTGGGTCCCGTGATGAGACCAGCTGGAATGGTGAGGGTGCAGCTTGCTCCCTTTGGAGTTCCGGTGGTGGTGATAGTGAGCGTCTTGCTTGCGCCATATACCGTTGTTCCAGTCACGGTGCCGCCACCAGTGAGCGTTATCTGCGAATAGTTGGCAGAGATGAAGTTGATGTTCTTGTCGAAATCGAGGGTGATGACCCTGTCGCCATCGCCAACCTCCTCGCCCTGTTTGGGGTCGGAATCAACCAAAACGGGAGCGTCAACCTCAGGTATGGTGTATTGCGCGTCGGTGTCGTTGCAGGCTGCCAACCCGAGGGTGGCAGCTGCAGCGATGCAATATGAAACAAAATTATTTATCTTCATAATTTCTAAATTGTCATTTCAAACTTGTCATTTGTAATTTGATTACGGAAGTATGGTTACTTTCCTGAGTGTCATTCCGTCGCCCTGGATAATCATACCCGTTGAGCTCCAACCGTCGCTCTGAGTGCCCTTGAGCCAGTCAATCATGTCTTGTGTGAGCACAAGTTCCATCTTCTTCTCTTCGGCATTGTCCCAGTCGGCGATGGTGGTCCACGACGACCAGTTGCCGTTGTTGATCTGTAGCTGACCTGTGCCAGTGGTGTAGAAATACATTACCGACTTGTCTGCCTTTAGCTTCATGTCCTTGATGGCAGGTTCCTTGTCGATGAGTATGCGGAAGCGTCCGCTGTCGTCCCATGTGATGTTGAGAGGCAGAGAGAGGTTCTGGCTCTGGTCGTCCTGGCGCACGAGGCAGTTGGCAAGGTCTTGCTCAAGGGAGTTGTAGTGTGTGACGCTGATTTTCGTGATTACCACACCTTCGCCTTGTAGAATCCAGCAGTAGCCCCAATCGTTGTAGGTGGTGAACTCAGTGAGCATCTTCGCCGTAACGGTGATGTCGAGACAACCATTGTCGAGGCTTGCAATGCCGGCGTTGACGTTGTTGCCATTGCCGAATGTCTCGCCTATTTCGGTCTGTTGCTCCCAGTGTCCATTGAAGAACTGAATCTGCCACCAGTCGTTGTATGCCGTGGCATAGAGGTGAATCACGTCGCCCTCGGCGAGAGCAATCTTCGTGAATGCCAGTGGGTCCTCACCGGCCGACTGCGTGCCGTCGCCAAACTGCCAGTTGATGCCCCAAGAGTTGAGGTCAACGGCACCTGTCCAGATTACGGTGTTCACCTCAGTGTTTGGAGTGATGTCGATGGTGTATGTCACCTCGCCATTTGAGGAGACGAGTCGAACCTTTGATGCGGCGCCAGCCGATTCTGGTATGCCGATGATGAGCTTGTCGCCGTCGGTAAGCACATATTGGCAAGCCTTGCCGTTTATCTCAACACCAGTCAGCTTGTCGCCGTTGGCAACGGTCAGTGTCATCGAACTGCCTGCCTTCAGTTCCACGTCCTCGCCTGGGAGTTCCTTGGCGTAGCAGAACACAGCCTCAACAATCTCTATTGCCTTCGCCGTGGCTGTAGTTCCGTTTACGAGATTGAGAGTTGGCTCGCCCGAGGCAGCATTCATAGGAACAGAGAGAACGATGCTCTTTCCATCGGCAGCGGGAGTGACTTCCACGACGTCAGAGCCTTCGCCAAACTGTACGCTTGCCACGAGGTCGAGGTCGGAGCCAAGAATGGTGAGTGCGCCACCTGCGCTCACCTTAGCATTGTCATATCCCGTAACCACAGGCTTCACCAACGAGAATGGAACCTCAACGCCCTTGCCGTTATCCATACGCAAGACTATGTTGCCCTCCTGTGCCGTGGCGGGCACTGCGGCTATGACAATTTTTCCGTCGTTGTAGCTGAATGATATTTCTTCGCTGACGTTTGGCATCTCTATGGAAGACACCACGTCGAGGTCGTTACCAGCGATGGTGAGAGGCTGCCCATTCTTGGCTGGCACAGGAGAAGCCACGCACTCTGTTGGAGCAACAGTCTCGAGTTTTGCCACAGGCACCTCAACCCCCGACTGACATACAAGCACGATGTCACCATCAGGGACGATGCTAAGAATTGGTAAGGTAATCGTCTTGCCATCATCTGAGATTTCAAGAATGCTGGAGGTAACAGATTCGCCGTCAGCACGCAGTATCGTTACGCTATTGTCACCTTCGCCAATCCTCACTCCTTTTACAAGGTTGAAGTACTGTCCGGTGATGGTTATTGTCTCGAGTTCCTTGCACACGATGTTGCCCATAGGCTGAGCTTCACCGCGTGGAGAAGCCACCTTAGTGATGGTTGGAGTCCCAACCTCAAGAACATTCTCCGACTCAATGCGGTTATACACGCTGTTGTTCTTCACCGCAGCGTCCATCTTTGTCACGTCGGCATCGAGCAATGCCACGTTGCCGCTCTGTGCTGTCTCAGGCACGACGACCTCAATGCGGTTGCGGTCGTGGGAAACGAAATCGTCCTTGGAGACAAAGACCTCCTCGTTGAACTCAACACACTCCACAAGATGCAGATACTCGCCCGTGATAGTCAGTTTCTCGCCAGGCATCACGCTGGCAGGAGAGAACGAGGCGAACTCTATTCCCTGCTTGTAGGCAATCTTTGTCTTGGTGGTTATCTTCTCGTCGGTCTTGGTGGTGAGAACAACATAGTCCTCGCCCAATGCCTCCAAAGGAAGCTGTACGTTTATCTCGCTCGGAATGCCCGCCTTGACGACGTTTATAGCTGTCACGGGAGAGCATCCTGGGAACTGGACACTCGCAACTTGGTCGAGGTTGCTGCCCTTGAACGTCACTGTTCCACCATACATCACGGGATTAGGTCCCCAGACGTTCAGATGGACACCTTGCTGATACTGGTTGGTATCGAGGTCGTCCTCGCTGCACGCTGTCAGCGACAGCCCCACGAGGGCAATCACCAACAGTGTGAATATGCTATTTAACTTTTTCATCTTTCAATATTTAATTTTTCAATGTTCAATATTCAACATTCAACCTTATTTATTCGGCACAACGCGGATGTTGTCTATTTTTATAATAGGTGTACACTCCGTACCGTTCACGCCACCGCTAACGACAAATATGGTGAGACTGGCAAAGTCTTTCTCCGACTTGAATGTGGATGAGGTTATCAGACCTGTGCGGTCAAACTTGAAGTCGGTGAGAGGAATGGTCACTGTCTCCCAGCGGTCGGCGGTGTTGTATGTGCCACTGACAGTCCATGGGCGATACATTGCACGTCCCCATGCTCCCGCTTCGGTATCGTCACCGTTGAAGACGTAAGCGTTGGCTCCTGCAACCTTGTCGAAGCCTTCAACAGGATTGCCGGAAAGAGTGACTTTGTCGATGCCCTCGAAGCAAATCTGCATTGCGCCAGAGCTCCAAGGATATGCAGAAGGAATGAACATCTCAAACTTCAGCGACATGTTCTCCCAGTTGGAGAAGTCAACGACATTGAACAGTGCGACACCATCGCCGGAAGTGATGTTCTGAGGAGTGTCCCATGAGCCGCACCAATACTCAAACGAGAAGTTGGAGTCGTCCCAACCGCCGTCCTCGGTCATCTTCGCCGCACCGTTGCCAAGCTGCACGAATTTGCCTGAGAGTGATGTCTCGTCGCTGAGTATGTCGCGGGCGTGCCATCCGTGGTTGCCCAACACTGTTGAGCCGTCCCAAGGCGTGTCGAAGTCGAAGAGAAGACCGCGCGACTCAAGGTAGTGGAACGCCGACTTTGTCTCGCCGTAGATTGAGGAAACCGTGACAGGACCCTCAACATTGCACGAAGGCATCTTGAACGTGATTGTGCTTTGTGTAAAGCTATCGAACTCTGTCACTCTCTGACCGTCAGGAAGAATGACGGCAAGCGGCACGTTGGGGTCGTCAACAAAGTAGTTGCCGTAGATGGTCACTGCCTCTCCTGCCTTGACATACTCGCAAGACATGGAAGAGATGGTAGGTTTGGGGACAATGACATGGAAGGCATAGTCAACGGTGTCGCCATCGGCAGTCACCATGAATATCTTGTCGCTCACAAGCGATGGTATAACCTCCGGCACCTGCACGATGAGGGTGTGGTCGGTGATGTAGCTCGTGTTGAGCTGTGCCTTCTGGTCGTTGAACCACATCTCACGGATGCT
>CAMAGM010000123.1 GCA_945833995.1 uncultured Prevotella sp. | reverse complement strand
TCCTCTGCGGCATGTCGTCTGAATTTACCGCAAAGGTATTTGAGGAAATCCACGAAGAGAGCGTGCGTCAGCAGATGGAAATAATAAACAAATAATTATATTATTTGTAATTAAAGAATTAAAAGATTAAAGAATTAAAGTTCGTTGGCGCAGATGTTTATGAACAGGGAGAATCTCGTCGCAGAATTGAGTTTGGAATTCGCAGTAAGGATTGTGAACTTCAACAAGTATCTGAAACAGAGCCAGAAGGAATTTGTCATTTCTTCACAAATACTTAGAAGTGGCACGAGTATAGGTGCGAACGTCGCTGAAAGTCAGATGGCACAGAGTACTCCTGATTTCATATCGAAGTTGCATATTGCGCTGAAAGAGGCAAGCGAGACAAAGTATTGGCTTGATTTGTTGCTAAGGACACGATATGTGACAGACGAACAGTACAGGTCTTTGAACAAGGACTTGCGAGTAATAATCGGTTTGTTGGTCAACATCGTAAAGAAAGTAAAAGGAGAGGACAAAACCAGCCTCAATGAACTTTAATTTTTTAATTCTTTAATTCTTTAATTACTAAAATTGGAATGAAATGAAAATTTTAGTATTGGGGGCTGGCAAGATGGGAAGTTTCTTTCTCGACCTGCTCAGTTTCGACCACGAGACGGCGGTGTATGAGAAGGACCCAAGGCGAATGAGGTTTACATACAACTGCCAGCGACTGACACAATTGGACGAGGTGAGGGAGTTCGCACCCGAGCTCGTCATCAATGCCGTGACGGTGAAATACACCATTCCGGCGTTCAAGGAAGTGTTGCCATATCTGCCTAAGGATTGCATAATCAGCGACATCTCGTCGGTGAAGACAAACCTCAAGGACTATTACGACTCCACAGGGTTCCGCTACGTCTCAACCCACCCGATGTTTGGCCCTACGTTCGCCAACCTCAACCAGCTGAGCGAGGAGAACGCCATCATCATTAGCGAGGGCGACTATATGGGACGCATCTTCTTCAAGGACCTCTACAGCCGTCTGGGGCTGAACATCTACGAATACACCTTCGAGGAGCACGACCGCACAGTGGCCTACTCGCTCAGTATTCCGTTTGTCAGCACCTTCGTCTTCGCCGCTGTGATGAAGCATCAGGATGCCCCTGGAACGACCTTCAAGCGCCACATGGGCATTGCCAAGGGAGTGCTGAACGAGGACGACTATCTCTTGCAGGAGATACTCTTCAACCCATACACGAGCGACCAAGTGGCACAGATACGCGACGAGCTGAAGGAACTGCTTGAGATCATCGACAACAAGGATGCCGACCGCATGAAGCAGTATCTGACGAAGATACGCGACCATGTAAGGCGCGACATAGAAATAAAGAAGAAAATATAAGCACATACAACTGACAGTATTGGGAGTGAACATATATCATCTTGTCGCCTTTCTGACCGTAGCGGTCTGGGGCACGACGTTTGTGTGGACGAAGCTGTTGATAAACAACGGTCTTTCGCCCGCACAGATATTTACCTTGCGTTTCATCATTGCCTATGTCCTGTTGCTGGCGTTCTCGCTCTTGCGTTCCCATTTCCTTCGCAGGAAGCTTGAGACCGCGGCACCCGACAAATGGCTTAAGGTGCAGCACCGTTGGTTTGCCTCCAACTGGCGCGACGAGCTAATCATGGTTGCGCTCGGCATAACGGGAGGCTCGATGTATTTCCTTAGCGAGAACGAGGCACTGAGATTCACCACGGCAACAAACGTGTCGCTCATCGTCTGCTCCTGCCCGCTGTTCGCAACGCTGATAATAGGGCTGTTCTACAAGTCGGAGCGTTTCCGTCCGCTGCAGATAGCTGGCTCGCTGCTGGCTTGCGTGGGCATGGCGATAGTTGTGCTTAACGGGCATTTCGTGCTACATCTCTCGCCTCTTGGCGACATGTTGGCGTTCGGCGCATGTCTGTGTTGGGCTTTCTATTCGTTGCTGATGAAGCCTGTCATGGACCGTTATTCGGCAATGTTCATCACGCGCAAGGTGTTCTTCTATGGCGTGTTGACCATTCTGCCCTATTATCTGTTCGTGCCGGGGTTGCCTTCTCTCGATGTGCTCTTGCGTCCCGACGTGCTTGTCAACCTTCTGTTCCTTGGCAGTGTGGCATCGATGTTGTGCTATCTCACGTGGAGTCTGTGCATGGCTCGTCTTGGTGCCGTCCGCTGCACCAACTGGGTGTATTTCAACCCGATAACGACGATAGTCTTTGCGGCAATGGTCTTGGGGGAGGAAATCACCACCTATTTCCTTGCCGGAACGGTGTTCATACTCCTCGGAATGTATCTATTGAACAAAAAGTAAATGCCTTTAATTTTTAATTGACTTCGTCGATTGCTGGCTGCACCTCAGCATAGCTCAAGCGAGCTTGGCTCTGCCTTCGGTTTGCGCAGCAATTCTTAATTTCTAATTTCCAATTTCCAATTTCTAATTATATACAATGTCTGCAGGTAAATGGATTGGCGGTATAATCGGATGGATTACCGCAGGACCACTCGGAGCTTTGGCTGGAGTGGCAATAGGAGCGATGTTCGATGTGGGGCTCGACTCAGTGAACAACCCCGGCAATGCCGGCACGCGCGATAGTGGCGCATGGGGCAGTGAGGCACCCCAACAGTATAGCGACGACGAGCAGCGGAGCGGTTTCATGTTCTCCCTTCTCGTGCTCGCGTCTTATGTGATTAGGGCCGACGGACGTGTCATGCACTCTGAGATGCAGCTCGTGCGTGAGTTCCTGCGTCAGAATTTTGGTGCTGCGGCACAGTCACAGGGCGAGCAGATTCTCCTTCGCCTCTTCGACGAGCAGAAGCGTCAGGGAACGTTCAGGTTCAAGAACACGGTGGCTGACTGTTGCCATCAGATAGCGCAGTTTATGGACTATTCCCAGCGTCTGCAGCTTGTCAATTTCCTCGTGCTCATATCGCAGGCCGACGGCAATGTTGACCCAACGGAGATTACCGCCATCAGGGAGTGTGGAAATTGGCTCGGGCTGTCGCAATCGGACATCGACTCGTTGCTCAGCCTCAAGGGCGATACTCTCGACGAGGCGTATAAGGTATTGGGCGTGTCGCCCGATGCCACCGACGACGAGATACGCAAGGCATACCGCAAGCTTGCCCTTGAGCATCATCCCGACCGTGTGGCTGCCCTTGGCGAGGACGTGCGCAAGGCTGCGGAGAAGAAGTTCCAGGAAATAAATGCGGCAAAAGAAAAGGTGTTTAAGGCCCGTGGGCTTTAAACACCTTGCAGGTTTAACACCTTGCAGGTCAAACACCTTTATTTCTTCTTCGTGGCAGGTTTGACAAGTGCCTCGCACAGTCGGCGTTGAAGCACTCTCGCATCAAGTACCGACATCTCGCTGTCCATTATGGCAAAGGCGAGAATGTGTCCGTTGTCTCCCTCGCATAGCCCTGCGAGCGAGCTAATGCCGTAAGGGTGGGAAAGAGTTCCTGTCTTTGCCCTGATCTTGCCTCGTGTCAGGCTGCCTGTCATCTCCCTTGCCAATGTTCCGTCAACGCCAGCCACGGCAAGGTTGCGCTCAAGCATCTTGCGTATTTTCGGGTCCTCGTAGCCATAGCGCAGCACTGAGGTAAGTGCTATTGGCGAGAGGCGGTTGTGCGTACACAGTCCGCAACCATCGTGAATTACGAGGCTGCTGTCTGTCAGTGCCAGTTCCTCGGCAACGAATTTCCTCAGATAGTCAACGCCCGAGCTTACAGGATTGCCCTTGGGATTAACCTTGTTCCCTATGGTGTAGAGCATTGCCGTTGCCTGTGTGTTGGAACTGTTCTTCCACATGCGCTTTATCACGTCCTCTATCTGTCGCCTGCTCACGTAGAGGCAACGGAAATCCTTCGTTGTCGGTCTCATCACCATCTGGCTGTCAGCCACGCTGATGCCCTGTCCTCTGAGCGATGCCTTTAGCGCTTTTGTCACCTTGTCGGCACCTTTGTAGAAAAGTCCGTATTTTGAGAATGTCAAGTCCCATGGATACCAGTGTTCCTCGCTCCTCACAGGCTCTTTTAGCGTGAGGTCAACATACACTTTGCCGCCTACGCGCCTCACTCCCTTTTTCCTTACTGCCTTCGCAAACTCGTTGAGGTCGGGAGCCAACAGCTGTGGGTCAAGTCCTGCCTTGAAGGCGAGGTCGCCTTTCAGCGTTCCATCTTGTTGCACGTTCCCCCGCATGAAGATGGCTGTCCAATAGTGGTAGTCGCAACCCAGCAAATGCAAACCCGCTATTCCCGAGAGCAGCTTCATGCACGATGCCGAGGGCAGCGCCAACGTGTCGTTCACGCCATAGACAGGCTTGTCGGCGGTGATGTCATAGACATGGAATGCAAACTTCCCCTCAGGCCGTGGCTTTGAGCCAAACTCCTCCAAGCGCGTCCGCAGCGCGGTGTCAATGGGAATGTCGTTCCTTGCCTTCTCGCCCTCTTTCTCTGGGGCGTTGCCTTTGCTTGTGCAACCAAAAAGTATAGTGACCATCACCAACGTGATGATTGATAGGTGTCTTTTCATAAGTCTTTTTGTGTTTCCTATGGTGGGGTGATTTTCCAACGTGTCAAATCACCCTTCCGCTCTTGTTGAACTTCACGACGCTGCCGTTGTTGTACGACCATACGGTGATGCCATTGCTGTTCTTCGCTTTCCTGTTTGGCTCGCCCATTGCCAACCTCACCTCCTTCATGGTGAAGCCCTTGGCTATGCGGCCACGGCGTATCATCTCCATGTGCTTTGCGGGAATGTCCTTGGCAGGGCTGCCCTCGCCAAGCAGGAACTTGTAGTAGTCCTCCTTCTCGCCGTCGATGTCGCCAGCCACGTTGGTGTTCCTGAACTTCACGTCCTTAGCATACTGGTAGCCGTCGGTCGCACTCTGCAGGGTCAGCTTCATATAGTCGGGGTCCTTTGTTGGCTCAACCTTCTTTATGGTGAACTGCGACAGGCGAGGTATGCTCACCTGCATGCCCATGAGGTCTGTCATGTTGGTCTTGTACTTTGTATATACCTGACGACCCACGTATTGTGCATAGTTCTCCGATGCCTTCACCTTTGGGTCGGCTATTTCGAATGAGCCATAGAACGTGTATTTTGCCTTGTCCATGATGAACTCGTCGTCGCGCATTCCGGAGTTGGTCTTGCTCATTGCCACATTCTGATAGAACTGCATGCCATTCTCGTCCTCTACGATTATCTTCACGGGATAGCTTCTTGTTCCCACGCCAATGGCAACCACCTTCACTTCCTTGTCCTTCGGCACTGTAATCTCTTTGAATCCGTCGCCATCAGCCTCCGTATCCACGCGGTAGAGCGTCGTCTTGGTATAGAGTGTCGAGCCCATCAGCTTCTCCCTTGCCGTGTCCACGTCGCCAAGATATGCCAAGGTCGGCACACCCATCTTGTTGTAGCAATAGTCCTCAAACGAGCCGTTGGGTATTGGGTAATAGTATCTCTTGTGGTTGTCCTCACACTCAAAGTTCACCAATGCGGTGCCGTCCTTGGCAACGCTGTGTCCCTTGTATATCATGATTTTGTGGCGCAGGCTTCCGCTGCTCACGTCCTTGCCTTTCTCGTCGCAGAAGGTGCCCACCACGAGGTCGTATTTCTCAGGCAGTACCATGAATCTCATGCCCTCTTTCCAGTCACACAGCCTTTGGAACTTGAAGTTCTTGCCAACAAAGTCTGTTGGCTCGTCGGTCTTTTCCTCCGCGGAAGCCTCGTTGCCGGCTTTTTGCGTCGTCTCTGCTTTCTTTGCGCCCTTGGTCTTCACGATGTAGGAGTTTTGTGCCATTCCACCCGTAGCCAACAAAGCCATACAGATTATTGAAAATACTTTCTTCATGTATGTAAGTATTTATTTGTTTGACAAAACGATTAATCGGTATATTGTTTCTTTAGCTCACAAAATTAATACATTATTTTATATAACCACACAAACAAACCATATATTTAAACTACTTTAACCATTCTGCCATATATGACAAAGTGTCAGTCTTGCGTTTTTTGGCACACCCTTTGCATGTTGATTGGTGAGGCATTGAGCTTGGGCTCGTGTCTCACGATAGAAATAAAATGAATAATAACAAATAAAAATAATACAATTATGGGAAAGATTATTGGAATCGACTTAGGAACAACTAATTCATGTGTTGCCGTTTTTGAGGGCAACGAGCCAGTTGTAATCGCCAACAGCGAAGGAAAGCGCACAACTCCTTCTGTGGTTGGCTTCGTAGAGGGCGGTGAGCGTAAGATTGGCGACCCTGCAAAGCGTCAGGCAATCACCAATCCAAAGAAGACCGTCTATAGCATCAAGCGTTTCATGGGCGAGAATTGGTCGCAGGTTGAGAAGGAAGTTGGCCGCGTGCCATTCTCAGTAGTCAATGAGGGAGGCTATCCACGTGTTGACATCGACGGACGCAAATATACTCCACAGGAAATCTCTGCCATGGTGCTGCAGAAGATGAAGAAGACCGCCGAGGACTATCTCGGACAGGAAGTGACCGACGCCGTCATCACCGTTCCTGCCTACTTCTCCGACTCTCAGCGTCAGGCAACGAAGGAGGCTGGTCAGATTGCAGGCCTCAATGTACGCCGCATCGTCAACGAGCCTACGGCAGCTGCTCTCGCCTATGGCGTTGACAAGGCAAACAAGGACATGAAGATTGCCGTGTTCGACCTCGGTGGTGGTACGTTCGATATCTCAATACTCGAGTTCGGTGGCGGCGTGTTCGAGGTGCTCTCCACCAATGGTGACACCCACCTCGGTGGCGACGACTTCGACCAGGTTATTATCGACTGGCTCGTGCAGGAGTTCAAGAACGACGAGGGTGCCGACCTCACTCAGGACCCAATGGCAATGCAGCGTCTCAAGGAGGCTGCCGAGAAGGCAAAGATCGAGCTTTCAAGCTCCACCTCCACAGAGATTAACCTGCCTTACATCATGCCAGTGGGCGGTGTTCCAAAGCACTTGGTAAAGACTCTCACTCGTGCAAAGTTCGAGCAGCTCGCACACAGCCTCATCCAGGCTTGTCTCGTTCCTTGTCAGAACGCCATGCGCGACGCAAAGCTCAACACCTCCGACATCGACGAGGTAATCCTCGTAGGTGGCTCAAGCCGCATCCCAGCCGTTCAGACTCTCGTGAAGAACTACTTCGGCAAGGAGCCTTCAAAGGGCGTTAACCCCGACGAGGTGGTAGCCGTAGGTGCTTCCATCCAGGGCGCAATCCTCAACAAGGAAGGCGGCGTAGGCGACATCGTGCTCCTCGACGTAACTCCTCTTACACTCGGTATCGAGACAATGGGTGGCGTAATGACAAAGCTCATCGAGGCAAACACCACCATTCCTTGCAAGAAGAGCGAGGTGTTCTCAACAGCCGCCGACAACCAGACAGAGGTTACCATCCACGTGCTGCAGGGCGAGCGTCCAATGGCTGCACAGAACAAGTCTATCGGACAGTTCAACCTCACAGGCATTGCCCCAGCCCGCCGTGGCGTTCCTCAGATTGAGGTAACATTCGACATCGACGCCAATGGTATCCTCAAGGTTTCTGCCAAGGACAAGGCAACAGGCAAGGAGCAGGCAATACGTATCGAGGCTTCCTCAGGTCTGAGCAAGGAGGAGATTGACCGCATGAAGGCAGAGGCTGAGCAGAACGCAGCTGCCGACAAGGCAGAGCGCGAGCGAGTTGACAAGCTCAACCAAGCCGACTCTCTCATCTTCACCACAGAGAACTTCCTGAAGGACAATGGCGACAAGCTCCCAGCCGACAAGAAGCCAGGCATCGAGCAGGCTCTCCAGCAGCTGAAGGACGCACACAAGAGTGGCGACATCGCAGCAGTTGACTCTGCCATGAACAACCTCAACCAGGTTATGCAGGCTGCCAGTGCCCAGATGTATCAGGGCGGTGCTCAGGCAGGTCCTCAGCCAGGTGCCGGCCAGCAGTCGCAGGGCGCTCAGAGCGACAGCGTTCAGGACGCTGATTTCGAGGAGGTGAAATAAGCACATAGAGAAATAAGAATACAATATCAAATGG
>CAMAGM010000122.1 GCA_945833995.1 uncultured Prevotella sp. | reverse complement strand
AGTTATATGGACTTACCAAGCGTAATAGAATACTTTGCGATTGTGGTTTGGGGACAATGCATGGTTTATCAGTTGGTAAATTGGAAAGAAAACAAGAAGTCTGACAACTATTACAATCTCTTCGTATTGGTTGTATTACTTGCAGTCTTATTCAGTCATATTCTTTAAATTATAAAAGAGATGGACGAAATAACTATAAGAGAGGCGCAGAAGATGGTTGACGAATGGATAAAGACCTACGGCGTGCGCTATTTCTCAGAGCTTACAAACATGGCGGTTTTGACCGAGGAAGTGGGCGAACTGGCAAGGATTATGGCACGGAAATATGGCGACCAGAGCTTCAAGGAAGGCGAGAAACAAGACCTCGGCGACGAGATGGCCGACGTGCTTTGGGTGCTGATGTGTCTCGCCAACCAAACAGGTGTTGACCTTACGGAGGCACTGAAAAAGAACTTGGAAAAGAAAACAAAACGCGACAAAGAGAGGCACTTGAGGAATGAGAAATTAAGGACATGAAGAGGAGGATTTTGGTTCTCTTTAACGCCTGACGGCGTTAACACGGGGGATTTAGGATTTTTCCTTGGATTGCTGATTTTGGAACGATAAAAATAAAATAGAAACGATATGACGGAACATTGCAACTGCGGTCATCATCATGACCATGAAGAGAAGCCACTCAGCAAATATGAGCAGGCATTGAGCAAATATCGGACGAAGATTTCGGACGATGAGGTACGCAACGCCGTAAGGCAGATAATTGCCGAAAAGGTACACGAGAACGACACTCCCGAAGTGAAGAAATTCCTTATGGGAAGCGTTGAGTTGACAACACTGAAGACAACCGACTCGGAGGACAGCGTGCTGGCTTTCACAGAGAAGGTGAACCAGTTTGACGAAACTTATCCTGACCTACCCCACGTGGCAACCATCTGCGTCTATCCTTGCTTTGCAAAGACAGTGAGCGAGTCGCTTGAAGTTGATGGCGTTGAGATTGCCTGCGTATCGGGCAGTTTCCCTTCGTCTCAGGCGCTTATTGAGGTTAAGGTGGCAGAGACAGCACTGGCGATTAAAGACGGCGCTACGGAGATTGATATCGTGATGCCTGTGGGCAAGTTCCTTAGCGGCGACTACGAGGGTGTAGCAGACGAGATTGAGGAGCTGAAAGCAGTGTGTGGCGAGCATAAGATGAAGGTGATCTTGGAGACAGGTTGCCTAAAGACAGCCGAGAACATAAAGAAGGCTTCACTAATAGCTATGTATGCTGGAGCTGACTACATAAAGACCTCTACAGGAAAGCTCGAACCTGCCGCCACTCCGGAGGCTGCCTACGTGATGTGCCAAGCCATTAAGGAATACTATGAGGAAACGGGCATTCAGATAGGTTTTAAGCCCGCTGGAGGCCTTAACTCCGTGATGGACGCACTAATCTACTACACGATAGTAAAAGAGGTCTTAGGCGAAAAATGGCTCACCAACCAATGGTTGCGCTTAGGCACAAGCCGCCTTGCAAATCTTTTGCTGAGTGAAGTAGTAGGTGAAGAAACAAAATTCTTCTAAGGCAGTTTCGCAAGGGTTGACATTAAGGAGTAAAAGGAGTTAAGGGAGTTAAAGACAATAGTAAGTTAATTCGGTTTCCTCAGGAGTTATCAGTGGCAAAACATGCGTCTTTTTTTCGCTTAGCTCAAGGAAACTTCTCCTTTAACTTCCTTAACTTCTTTAACTTCCCACTTCCGAAAATTGAGTTATTACATAGATTTTCCCGTTTTGGCTAACAGATGAGGAAAATTTTCCCGTTTTGACTAATTGTTTTCATTTTTTTGCATTAACTTTGCAGCAGAAATAACAACTTCATGTATAACTTTCAAAAATAAAAAATTATGGAAGAGAACAAGAAAACAAATGCACTGAGTGAGGAGCAACTCAAAGAGATAGCTGGTGGTGTTTCACAATGTAAAGATACTTATGAGAGTGTAGTGAAACAGTATGAGGCTCTTGGTCTTAAACCGCCTACACGTGATCAATTCAGTAAAATGTTTCCAGGTTTACAATAAAGTAATTAAGACAACGGTTAAAGTATAACACTTAAAAATAAAAAATTATGGAAGAGAACAAGAAGAAGGCATTGGACGAGAGTCAGCTCGACGAAGTAGCAGGCGGTGTCTCAATTAAAGGTGGATTGAGGAACATTAACGAGAATCCATGCGGTGATACGCCGATGAATGTTGTTCCAACTTTGGATTTCTAAAAAGCTAAGGAACAAAGCTTGTGTAAGACAAGAAAAAAGCGGGAGAAAGAAACAATCTCCCGCTTTTTCTTGTTCTATTTCTTACGTTGGATTACATAGTCGATATAAGACGTGAGCGATGTGCGAATTTCGTCACTAACAGATTCAGAATCAATATATTCCAAACATTTGTAGCGAAGTTCAAGCATCTTCTGCTCAGCATATTCAATTCCTCCGTTAGCCTTTGTGAAATCGACAAGAAGTGCTATCTCATCGCGTGTAACATCGCCTCTTTTCACCTTCCTTGCTATCTCCTCCATCTCAGCATCATGAGTCGAATTGAGAGCATAGAGAACTGGCAGCGTTAGCTTTCCCTCAGCCATATCGTTGCCTGTTGGCTTGCCTATTTCCTTTGAGTCGTAGTAGTCGAAAATGTCGTCGCGTATTTGGAAAATAATACCAAGATTGCGACCGAAATTCCTTGCCTTCAACAAATCCTCGTCATTGGCATTGGCTGACATCGCACCTATCTCACAACAAGCCTCAAACAACGCGGCTGTCTTCATCTTTATCACCTCATAGTAAACGTCCTCAGAGAAGTCGGTATTTTGTATGTTCGACAGCTGAAGAATCTCGCCATTAGACAATGTTCGACCAAGCTCGGCAAGCGACTGAACAATCTTGGAATTATTGGTGAGCGACACATTCAGCAACGCCGTAGAAAGGACATAATCACCTACGAGCACTGCCACCTTATTATTATACTCAGCGTTTACCGAAGCCTGTCCCCTACGCTCTACACTCTCATCCACAACATCATCGTGGACGAGGCTCGCAGTGTGTAGCAACTCAAGACCGACAGCCGAGTGTTGAGTAACTGAGTTTACCCCACCGTAGTTCTTGGCTATGAGCAAAATGAGCATAGGTCGCATGCGCTTCCCTCCCCTACTCTTTATGTGTTCGAGCACTTGCGAGAGAAGTCCATCGGTATGCGACAGAGAGTCGTTGAACAGCTTGATAAAGTCGTCCAATTCGCCCTCAATAGGCCTTTTTATGAGTGATAATTGTTCCATTCTCAAAAATTTGATACAAAATTAGTGAAAAAAATGGGATATTGCGAATTTTTTTAGTAATTTTACGCACAAAATAGTGAGAATTATGAATAAATTGTTTCTTTTGGACGCTTACGCGCTCATTTATCGCGCATATTACGCATTTATCAAGAACCCGAGAATAAACTCAAAAGGGCTCAACACGTCAGCCATCATGGGCTTCATAAACACGCTCAACGAGGTGATGACAAAGGAACAGCCAACACATCTTGGAGTGGCATTCGACCCCTCAGGGCCAACGTTCCGACACATAGAATATCCTGAATACAAGGCTCAGCGTGAGGCTTGTCCAGAGGACATAAAAGCGGCAGTGCCAATAATAAAAAAGGTGCTGGCTGCCTATAGGATTCCTGTGCTCGAAGCTGAGGGCTTTGAGGCAGACGACGTAATCGGTACGCTCGCTACTAAGGCAGGGAAAGCTGGAGTGGAAACCTACATGCTCACTCCCGACAAGGACTACGGACAACTCGTGAGTGAGAACGTGTTCATGTACCGACCTCGCCATGATGGTGGCTACGAGGTGATGTCACCACAAAACGTGATTGAGAAATATGGAATTGAGAATACGTCGCAAGTGATCGACCTTCTCGGCCTCATGGGCGACTCGTCGGACAACATTCCCGGTTGTCCTGGAGTTGGAGAGAAAACAGCCGTGAAACTTATCAAGGAGTTTGGAAACATCGACACCCTACTCCACTCCACCGACAAGCTGAAAGGCGCACTGAAAAAGAAGGTGGAGGAAAACGCAGAGCAAATTCGGATGTCGCGCTATCTCGCAACAATAAAAACCGACGTGCCTATCGAGCTTGACCTCGACTCACTCCAAGTGGTAGAGCCAAACAACGAGGAACTTGAAAAACTCTTCGAGGAATTGGAGTTTAAGACCTTCGCAAAACGAATTCTTAAAAAGACTAAAGAAGAGCCAAAAAAACAGAATTTGCAACTCGATTTATTTGCAGAATTTCCGACCGAGGGGCAACCCGAAAAGGAATTTTCAAGTTTTGAGACCATAAAATCAGTGCCTCACGACTATAAACTCGTTGAAAATGAGGAAGAAATAAAGAAACTACGTGATTATTTCTTGACAAAAGAAATTCTCAGTTTAGACACGGAGACAACCTCAGTGGATGCAATCTGCGCAAAACTCGTGGGTTTAAGCTTCTCTGTTAAGGAAAACGAGGCTTTTTACGTCCCTGTGCCTCAAGACCAGGAAGAGGCGAGAAAAATCGTGGAAATCTTCCGACCTGTGTATGAGAACGAGAAAATTCTCAAGGTTGGACAAAACATGAAGTACGACTATGAGGTGCTGATGAAATACGGAGTGGAGATAAAGGGTAAAATGTTCGACACGATGATTGCCCACTACGTCATCCAACCCGAGCTTCACCACAACATGGATTACCTTGCCGAAATCTATCTCAACTATCAGACGATACACATTGAGGAACTGATTGGTCCAAAAGGAAAGGGACAGAAGAACATGCGCGACTTAGATCCGAAAGACGTTTACGAATATGCGGCAGAGGATGCCGACGTAACACTGAAGCTGAAGAACAAGCTTGAGGGCGAATTGAAGAAATATGGAGGAGAGGACTTGTTCTACAACATTGAGATGCCGCTCATGCCTGTGTTGGCAGAGATGGAGATGAATGGAGTGAGAATAGACACCGACTCTCTTGCCGAGACATCCAACGTGCTGACAAAGAGAATGGACGAGGTGGAAAGAGAGATTTATCAGTTGGCAGGCGAACAATTCAACATTGCATCGCCAAAGCAAGTTGGTGAGATATTGTTCGACAAGCTGAAGATAGTAGAAAAAGCGAAAAAGACAAAGACCGGACAGTATGTGACCAACGAGGAAGTGCTGCAGTCGCTGAAGAGCAAGCACAAGATTGTGGAGGCAATACTTGAGCACCGAGGATTGAAAAAGCTTCTCGGCACTTACATCGACGCACTGCCAAAACTGATAAATCCGCATACTGGCCACATTCACACATCGTTCAACCAAGCCACAACAGCCACTGGCCGCCTATCGTCGAGCGACCCTAACCTGCAGAACATTCCTGTGCGTGGCGAGGAAGGAAAGGAAATACGCAAGGCATTCATACCAGAGCCAGGTTGTCAATTCTTTTCAGCAGACTACAGTCAGATTGAGCTGCGAGTTATGGCACACCTGAGTGGCGACAAGAACATGATTGAGGCATTCCGCGAGGGACACGATATTCATGCAGCCACGGCAGCAAAAATATATAAGGAGGAAATGGAGAACGTGACACGCGACCAGCGAACAAAGGCAAAGCGTGCCAACTTCGGAATCATCTACGGAATAACTATTTTCGGTCTTGCCGACCGACTTGACATCAGCCGCGACGAGGCACGGCAGCTTATTGATGGCTATTTCGAGACATTCCCAAAGGTGAAGGAATATATGGAAAAGGCAAAGGAACAGGCACGAAAGCAAGGTTATGTGGAGACACTTTTCCACCGCCGACGCTATCTTGCCGACATAAACTCCGCCAACAGCACCGTGCGTGGCTTTGCCGAGCGCAACGCAATCAACGCTCCAATACAGGGAACGGCAGCTGACATAATAAAGGTGGCGATGATAAGAATCCACAACCGCTTCCGCGCAGAGAACATCCGCTCGAAGATGATCCTGCAAGTACACGACGAACTCAACTTCAGCGTCTATCCCGACGAGAAGGAGAAGGTGGAGCGCATAGTGCTTGAGGAAATGCAAAACGCATTCAAGATGGAAGTCCCACTCGTTGCCGACTGCGGTTGGGGAAACAACTGGTTGGAGGCGCATTGATTGTTCGGTTGACGAGTTGACAAGTTGACTGATTAGTTGAAAAGATTTATTAAAAAAGCAATAAATCATGGGAAAGTTATTATACATTATCGGCATGATATTACTTGTCTCGTGCGGCAACAACAGCCGCACGAGCAACAAGCATAGAGGCAATGACTCTATCTATACCATCGAATACATAAACAGCATCAGCCACTCACAACCCAAGAGGGCATTGGCACTGCTTGACACAATAGAGCAGCGCAATCTGCTGAAAATGACCGACGTGAATGGGCTTAGGGCAATAATCTACCATAACGGCTTTGACCAGACAAACGTGGCACTGAAATATGCCAAGCGACTCTACGACAGCCCTGAACTGCGTGAGGACACAGTGACGGCGATAAAGACACTGAAGATGATAGCAGGTCTGTCAAACCAAAACAGCAACTTTGCCGAGGCTTTGAAATATTCCAACGAAGGCATTGCCCTTGCACACGCTGCAGGCGACGTGGCATCGGAGGCAACGATATTGCAAACGGCGGGGTTCTCGCTCTCCGAACTGGGGCGAAGCAAGGAAGCCATCGACTACATCGACAGGGCAAACCGACTGTTCACATCATTGGACAACGGCAGCTATGAGATAAGGATGAACATACTGTATGGGCAGATGCAGAAGCTGAACATTTACTTGGGCGAAAAACAGTTCGACAAGCTGGAGGAGACAATAGCAAACGTTCGAGATGCCTTCGTGATGCTTTCGAGATGCGACAACCTGCCCGAGGGCTATTTGGAGAGCTTCAAACGCGAGATGCACTATTGCCTCATTTGCTGCTACACGGAGATGGGAATGAGGAAAGAGGCGGCAGAGAACTACGAGGAACTGATGAAACTGCCGCACACTCCGAACACGGGAAAAATGGCGGCTCCATATCTCATAATGACTAAACAGTATGACAAGGCGCTGAAGGAAATAAGAGAGGCTAAACGATACTTCATTGCAGGAAGGGACACGATAAATAATTATTACATTGAAAGCATACTCACGTTGGAGGAGCAGATACTGAAAGGCATGGAGAAATACCGTGAGGCTCTCGCAGTGGCAGAACAGATAATGGTGGTTAACGACAGCATCGAAAAGCGTGAGAAACTGCAGAAGGCACAGGAAATGGCAACCATCTACGAAACCGCCGACAAGGAATTGCAGATTGTTCACCTGGCAGAAAAGCTAAACAGCAGCAAGATAGTGCTCACGTTTGCCATAATGCTGCTTCTCGTTGCCGTGGTGGTGATTTTTGTGGTGGTTAGGTATAATCATCTCATAAAGCTGAAAAACCGCGCTGCAGTGGCTACAATCGACGAACTGATGGCTGCACGGGAGATTATAGGGGAAGTGATGGAAAATGCCGACACAAGGGAAAAGAAGAAGCCTGAGGAGGTCGGCAAGGACGCGATTGAGGACATTGAGACGCTGAAAAGGGAAATTGAGGAAAAAAAGCTCTATCTCGACCCACAGTTCGACCGAAACAAGGCTGTGGAGATGTTCTCCGAACAGAACATAAGGACGCTCTCTACAGAGTTCAACCAAGCCTACGGAATGTCCTTCCCACGCTATCTCACGTCGCTGCGCCTCGACCATTCGCTCACGCTGCTTTGCTCAGACGAGAACATGAACGTGGAGACAATAGCCACAAAGTCGGGCTTTGCCACACGCCAAACCTTCTACCGCTCGTTCATGGAGCGATTCGGAATAACGCCAGCGGAATATCGGAAGATGAAGAAAGAGTAAACAGTTATTTTGGGGAGTTAAAGGAATTAAGGGAGTTAAAGGAGTTAAAGACGTATGTTTGTGCGTTGATAACATCAATGTATGAATCGGAAGAACTAATGTCTTTAACTCCTTGAACTCCTTTAACTCCTTTAACTCCTTAAACGTGACAAGCGTGACAGCGTGACAAGCGTGACAGGCTTTTTTTGCCGACCCCTACTTACCTATGAAATAGGTCTATTATATTATATAT
>CAMAGM010000121.1 GCA_945833995.1 uncultured Prevotella sp. | reverse complement strand
ACAAATTATGGAATACATTTCGACTGTTGATTGGGACGAATGGGAAAAGCAAAGTTCAATTATATAATAACAATATGTTTGTGCCATCGTAGGCAGTTATCAAATAATCCTTGATAACTGAATTCTCGTCCAACTCTTTGTCTTTCAGTATGTTTATGAAGTGACAGGACACGTTTTGCACCGAGGTCCCAAAGAGGTCCGAAATTTGAGATTGGTTGAGCCACACCTTAAGTATCTCGATGCTTTTAAGGCGTTGGTTAATCCAATTGTCGGAGTAGCCAAGCCGTTTGTAGTCCATCATGGCTTGCTGGATACTAAGTTCAGGGTCTTGCATCTGGTCAATACGTTCTGCCGCCACGTGTGCCATCCATTGCTTGATGGGTTCTGCCTTGGGAGAAGGAACGGACTGGATGATGCGGAAAAGTTGCTCGGTATCAGCGACATCGGTTTTTATAACTTTTGCCATCAGAAGAACGTAATTTCAGTTGGTTACAATTTGTAACCGACTCATTGCCTTCCTTTTTTAGTCTGAATTTCAATACTTTCCAGTAGTTTCGGGCATGGTCCGTATCGGGCTGGTCGGTCAGCGCACCCACCACATCAACAATGGAGAAGTCCCACTTCTTCTGCTCATCGTCCCATACGGTACGAATCTTCCTGTCCTCAAACAGTTTGGATATTTCATGCTTTGTCATATTTCGATTGATTTTTCACCAACTGCAAATATCCGGTTTTTATTTGCTCCAACCAAATTTTTCAGCGTTAATTTTTTATTGTCACTAAGTGATGATAAAAAAATAACTTGGTACGCTTTGGAATTTTTATCTCTTATGGTAACACCTCATCTTTTTGGCTGTTTTGAATTCTCTCATCAGTCATGTAGCCCGCTACACTCCTTCTTCGAGAATCCAAAACATCTCAAAAATCTGAGGTAAATCGTACCAACTTATTTTTTTATCATCACTAAATATGCGACCTTTTTGTACTAAATCGCATCAAAAAAGTGAGATTTAGTACAAAAAGCTTGCATATTTGGGAGTTTCCTTGTATCTTTGCACCGATTTCAAATAAGAATTGTTTATGGCTATGAATAAAGACAAGCAGAAGATTATTGGCAGGGAAGCGGAGAAGGCGGAGCTGAAGCGATGCATGGAATCCGACAGGTCAGAGTTTGTCATAGTATATGGCAGACGACGTGTGGGGAAAACATTCTTAGTTGACAGATATTTCAATGGGGAATACGACTTTAGTTTTGTAGGAAGAAACAATCAGGCTATGTCAAAGCAATTACGTGCCTTTGCCAAGTCGCTGAAGAAATATGCCCACATAGAGAAACAACCTGTCCTGAAAGACTGGTTTGATGCCTTTGATGCATTGGAGGAATATCTTGAGACGCTTGACGAAGGCAGGAAAAAGGTTGTCTTTATAGACGAGATGCCATGGATTGACACCCCACAATCTGAATTTGTTGAGGCATTGGAAGGATTCTGGAATGCCTGGGGTGCACGTCGAAGCGACATTGTGCTTATAGCCAGTGGCTCGGCATCTTCATGGATGATGGACAAGTTAGTGAATAATCCCGGAGGACTTCATGCCCGAATCACAAACAACATTTATGTTCGGCCATTCACTCTCAGGGAGACAGAAGATTATCTCAACAGCAGAGGTTTTGCCTGGAGCAGGTACCAAATCCTACAACTGTATATGTCGATGGGAGGCATCCCTTTCTATCTAAGCCTTTTGAACAACAACAAGACTATGGTGGAGAATATCAACCACCTGTTTTTCCGCAGAAACAGCGAGTTGAGGACAGAGTTTGACGAACTCTACACTGCCATATTCAGCAATTCCGGCAATTATCTTGAGATAGTGAAAATCCTGTATAATCATAAGGAAGGCATGACATATACAGACATACAGAAAGCCTCAGGCATATCAGGAGGCCGGCTTACGACAGTGTTGAAGAATCTGGAAAGATGTGATTTCATTCTCTCATATTCACAATTTGGCAATCACTCCAAGGGTACGGTCTATCGTCTCGCCGACTTTTACACTCTGTTCTACATGAAATTCGTTGCTTCGGCAGACAGCAAGGACGAGGAGTGGTGGCTTCATAATTACAATTCACGTTCGGTATCGTCATGGCAGGGAAGAACATTTGAATTAGTATGCCTCACCCATCTTCCGCAAATACGTCGCCGATTGGGCATCAACGGAATCTCGACAAGTGCATCCACGTGGAGATATATCCCTCGCACTAATGTTGAAGAAGACGGGAAAGGGGCTCAAATTGACCTTGTTATTGACCGGGGCGACCAGACCATCAACCTTTGCGAAATGAAATTCAGCACTGAGGAATATATCATTACTTCTGACTATGAAACCAAGGTACGCCAACGCATTGGGATTTTCAGGGAGAAGACAAAGACCCGCAAGGCATTGGTATCAACTTTCATAACCACGTTTGGAGTGGCAAACGGTGTGCATAAAGGCATCGTGGACAACGAAGTGACAATGGACGACTTGTTCGCACAATACCCCTTTTAAGAGAAAATCGTGCCAGAATAGAATAAAAAAACAATATAATAGTTGTTTCGCAACTATTTAGCAGTATGGACTTTACTTTATGTAAGTCCGTAGCCCGAAAGGGCTTTTGCAGTGGAGTATGCCCGCCTCTCCCCTCAGCATATCGGAAGGCATCCAAAATGGTCTATGACAAATTCGACACCAGACGAAAACTGAGATAAGCTGGAGAAGCTGATATTCTTCATCTTTTATCGTTTGTGTATTTTCAGTTCTATTATCTCATATAATTTGTAGCCATATCGCAGAAATTCCAGCAATACGTTACTATACACGCCGTTTCTTTTGAATGCCAACTGGTGGTCGCGCAAAATCTGCTTGTGGCTCGCTATGCCGCTTGTCGATTTGCCGCCTGTTCTCATGGTGACGAAATCCATTGGTATATACTGAGTCTTGATTCTGTTTATGTATATCAGTCGCAGCAGACATTCGAAATCAGCCGCCACCTTATATCTCGTGTCAAACTTTCCATATCTCTCATACACGCTCCTACGGCAGTAGAAGCTGGGATGGGCGGGCATGAAACCCAAACGCATCAGCCATCGCCGGAAACATTTTGAGGAATAGTAGCGCACGCATGTCTTAAGGTCATAATCGTTCACATAATGTATGTCTCCATACACAGCGTCTAACTTTCCGTTCTCATTGAATGTCCTAACCATCGTCAATAGTGTGTCGTTTGTAGTATAGAAATCGTCACTATTTAGGAATCCCACCACGTCTCCCGTAGCCATGCCTATTCCCTTGTTCATGGCATCGTAGATACCCTTGTCAGGTTCGCTTATCCACCTCATTCGTCCTCCAAACAAAGGTTCATACTCTCTGACTATGTCAATGGTTCTATCTGTTGAGCCTCCATCAACTATCAGGTATTCGTAGTCCGTATAATTCTGCAACAACACTGACCTCTAAGTGTCGCGAACCGTCCTTCCGCTATTGTATGTAGCAGTAATAATAGTTATCTTCATAAATCACAGTTTTCAATAAACTTTAACCCTTCATTTTTTTAATCTTTCAATTTTTCTTCCCCCTTCACCATCCTCACTTTTTTTGCCTCGCCAAAAGGCTTACGTTCCATCACTTCTATCTTTCCCTCCTGTTCGAGTTCAAACAGGATTGGATAGACCCTCAGTTTTTCGGCACCACTCCGTGCCAAAATCTCTTCCACTTCGACGGCATTCCTGCCTTGCAGGAAATTAACTATTGCCGTCATGTCTTTTCCCTTGTTAGTCATATCTTAAGTTTTTTAATTTCCCAATCCTTCAATCTTTCAATCCTTCAATTTTTCCATCTTTCAATCTTCCACTTCTCTTTCTCCTTCTTCCAATACTCCTCAGCCCCATTACGTCGCAGCCGGGCATCAAGGATGAGAGCATCGTAACGGCGGTCGATTATAGCGAGCATGATTAGGAGGTGACGCACTGTAAGCGGAGTCCTGCCCTCTGTCAACTGCGGAAATAATTGTTACTTGCCTTTAGGTAAAGGCGATTCACGGCTGTAATGTTTATGTCCAAGTCAGACATCTTTTTAACTACACGACGTGACAACGTGAGCGACAAAGCGTCTGCCTTGCAGACATCAATGTCATAAATATATTTATTGTTCATAATTTTCGTATTTAGTTGACAAGTATAAATTTAGTTGACAAGCAAACATTATTTAACGTTCCCGATTCGGGAATTTTTGATTCTTCGCATCTGTTTTATATGTATTTTTGCAAAAAGATTTATTCGACAATCAACTTGTCAACTCGTCAACTTTTAAATAAAATATATGACTAAAAACTACATGGAGACCGTCGTATCGGTCTATGCGAGCTGTACAGCTAATGTATTATTCAATGCCGTGACACTGCAACAGGTGTTCGACAAAGTGAAAAACGACGAGGTGCTGCGAATGCGCACCGAGACCTATCGCAAGGCCATTGCCGCCAAACTTCCGCCCCAACAGCTGAAGGACATGAAGACATCCACCTTCCCTATCATCCTTCCCGCCGTGATATGCAACGCGGATGGACGCAAGAGCAAGAATGTGGTTAGCTACACCTTCCTCTGTCAGGCAGACTTCGACAACATTCCCGAGCAGTTGCTGCCCGAGATGAAACGTAGGCTTCGGAAACTACCCTTCGTGCTGATGTATTATGTGAGCATGGGTGGCAGGGGACTGCATGTGTTCTATCCCTACCGCATACCCAATTCGGGCTTCACCCCCGATGTCTATGTCCAGGCGTTCCGTCAAGGTAACGCTTACATAGCCAATGCCATAGTGGCTGATTACGATTCCAATGTGGAGAAGGAGGTCCATGCCACCTCGCTATGCCACGACCCTGACGCCTGGTGTAACCCCGAAGCCGAGGAGTTTGTTGTTGACATGTCCTTAGGGTTGAAGAAACCAAGGAACGGCGATACACTAACCAATGGCGAGCCTGTTGGTCAGGACAAGTGGCCGCCGCAATGGACTGTAGAACGTGTCTATGCCCTTGCGAAGGGCTATGTGGAGAAGTCTGCCACTGGAGAGTTCTTCCACGGCAACCGCAACAACTATCTTGTCCATCTCGCCATGCTGCTCTCCGATTTCGGCATGTTTGAGGCAAACGCCGCCCAGCTTATGGAACAGGAGTTTGCAGGGCAGTATGGCGAGGAGTCAATTCCCAGTCTTGTGCATGGCTGCTATATTACAGCCCACGAGATGTTCGGTCGCAAAGCCCTGCCGTCGCAGAAAGGTTCGGGTGACAAGGGCAACCGCCGCGAGAACACCAAGATTGACGTTGCCGCCGACTATCTGCGGCGGCAGCAACTCACCTTCGACGTCATCTCGCGAAAGATAATCATCGACGGGCAGGAGATGACCGACCGCCATTTCAACTCCCTGCTGCTCTCGTGCAACGTTGAGTCGGGAAGGAACATCTCCGCTCAGGTGTTTCGCTCGGCACTGATGAGCAACTGCGTGAAGGAGGTGAATCCCGTGGTCGATTACCTTCGCTCGCTCGACCAGTCACCCTATGGCATTGAAGGCTACGAGTCGCCCATCAACCGCGTCGCGTCGATGGTGCATGTCAGTGCCTCGCCACTCACCGTCGATACGCAGCCACTTGGGGTGCAGACCTCTCGCCTACGGGAAACCTCATCCCCGCAACAGCTATGGCAGACGTGTTTCCGCAAGTGGTTTGTGGCTATGGTGGCATCGTGGCTCCGTCCAGGTGTCGCCAACCACCAGATGATTGTACTCATTGGCAAACAGGGCATCTACAAGAGCACATGGCTCGATGCCCTCATCCCCCCTAAACTGGGACGTTATCGCTGCCGACAGTCGTCAACCGATTTCGGCAACAAGGACGAGCAGCTACGGTGTACGGAGTTCTGCCTCATCAACTTCGACGAGTTTGACCGCCTTTCTGGGCGCGACCTCGACCAGTTAAAGTCGCTCATCACGGTGCCCGATGTCAACGTGCGCGCACCCTACGGCACCACCAAGGAGCGCCGTCTGCGCCTCGCCTCCTATTGTGCATCGGGCAACAAGCTGCAGTTCCTCACCGACCAGACAGGCAACCGCCGTTTCCTTCCGTTCTACGTCACTGACATTGTCTCTCCCTTCGACCACCCTATTCCCCACGACGAGATTTATGCTGAGGCGATGTGGCTCATCGAGCACACCGACTATAACTATTGGTTCTCGCTCGACGAGATACACGACATCAGCGGATATGTTGAGCAGTTTGCCGACTCCTTTGCCGAGGAGGACCTTATCGACGTCTATTTCGACGTGCCGCGCGCCGACCCCGACAATCCCGAGACCCGCCCAGTGACCTTCCTCACCCCATCGGAGATTCTTGCCAAACTCACCCAGTGGGGAAACATCAAGAAGCCCATCTCCATTCGCGCCCTAAACGCCCTGTTGGACAAGAAAGGATTCCGGCGGGTGAGGCATGGAAGTAAGTCAACTCGAGGCTACCTCGTGGTGGAGTTGGAGGCTGCCACGATAAACAGCAACCGCCTGTACTCGTCGCCACAACCTGTTTTTTAACCTGAATAATGCAGGTTAAAGAAAGTGCAGTCATGAACGGTCATAAAGTCACGTTTCAATACAATATTATACAGTATAGAGGAGAATACTTACATTTATTTACCGTATGGATATATTGTATTATATACAAGACAGACAAGCTGACTTCATGCCTTCATGACTGCAATAGCGTGAACATTGAAGGTTGAACATTGAACATTGAAGATTGAAGGTTGAAGATTGAAGGTTGAAGATTGAATTGCTGCGCGTGGTTTTAATTCCTCAACCCCTCAAACCCTTCAAACCCTCAAACCCCTCAAACCCCTCAAACTATAATTTGTAATTTCCATCCCGAACTATGAAACGAAGAGATTTAGCATTAATGTATTTCCCCGACAAAAGTCCGGTGGAGGCGGTACGCTCGCTGCGCAGATGGATAGAGAACTGTCCGTCATTGGTTGCCGCACTTGACAACATCAGTCCGTCACATAGGAAGAAGCAAGACCTAACCATTCGCCAGGTGCATCTTATCATGGAATATCTCGGTGACCCATGATAGCCCTGTCCTTATACAATAACTATGCCCTATCCTTAAGAACTAAGGATACCCTGTCCTTATGCCTTAACGATACCCTGTCCTTATGCCTTAACGATACCCTGTCCTTATGCCCTAACGACACCCTGTCCTTATGCCCTAACGACACCTGTCCTTAAGGTATAACAACCTCTGTTTTAGTGGGAATGATTCACGTTATTCAAATCTCCCAGCTTTTAAACTCTTCAATTAGTCATCTCGTTAATTCTTCGCTTTATTTCACCTTTCATTATGAGCAATCATGAGCCATTGCCAAAATAAATTGTCGTAACTTTGCAACAGAAAAGCAAAAGTAAGTTACGTAGTAACCAGAACCATTTATTGTTTAACACTTGCCGGGCAGGGCACCATGCCCTGTTAATGCCAAGTCCCATACCGGCGATGGGCATTATCGTATGTCAAAAGCATATAAAGTAACGAAACGCACGGTGATGTTCGACAAAGAGAACCCGAAAACCGTCTTCTCAGTGTCACCGGTCAACTACGGCACATTGACTACCGACGACGTTGCCAACCAGATTGCCGCAGAATCCAGTGCCACTCCAGGCGACGTGAAGAACGTGCTCGACCGCTATGCCTACTATGTGAAGGAGAACCTGAAGAAGGGCTACCAGATCCAGCTTATGGGCTTTGGCAATCTCTCCATCCGCTTCATCACCACTGGCACGGCGAAGACGGAGAAGGAGGCCACAGCCAAGCTTATCCAACGTCTTGTGCCGTGTTTCACCCCTTCGTTCAAAGTCGTCAACGGCAAGCGCATCTACGACTTGATGCCCGACAGGATCACCCTCGTACGCTACACGGGCTCAATACCTGCCGAGGACGAGGATCCGACGGACGCCACCGAGCCAACAGACCCTTCTGGCAGCGAGACAGGTAACCCTGACGACGGCGGCGAAATGGGAGAGTAGAAGTCGCTTCGCGATAAAACTTCGTTAAAGATTAAAAGCACTGCGTGCTTAAAGAATTGTCCGGAAGGTTCTTTAAGCGCAAAGCGCTTTTAAGGCTTAGTCTTTTACTCTTTAAGGCATAGCCTTTTAAGACGCAGTCTTTTAATCTTTAAGTGCGTAGCGCTTTTAAGGCTTAGCCTTTTACTCTTTAAGGCATAGCCTTTTAAGACGCAGT
>CAMAGM010000120.1 GCA_945833995.1 uncultured Prevotella sp. | reverse complement strand
CCGCCTGAAAAGGCGACTACTACTTTCTTTTTCATATCTTATTTCCTTTATTTATTCTTTATTCTTATTTTTCTAATAAACGGATGCGGTCCAAAACCTCCTGCGGAATCTTTGCAGGCAGATGCTCTTCGGGGTCGTAGAGCATGGCGGTGCAGATGCAGTATTTCCTGTTTGTGCGGTGGAGCACATCCACATTGATGCAGCCTTCGCAGCCGCGCCAAAAGGCCTCGTCGTCGGTAAGGTCGGCAAAGGTGACGGGCTGATAGCCAAGCTGGGTGTTCATCGTCATAACTGCCGCGCCACTCGTAAGGCTGAAAATCTTGGCGTGAGGCCATCGGGTGCGCGCCAGAGTGAAAGTCATGTCCTTAATCTTCTTTGCCACACCGAGATGTCGGAAGTCGGGATGCACTATAAGTCCCGAAGTCGTGACATACTGCTTGTTGCCCCACGTCTCGATGTAGCTGAATCCTGCAAAGCGGTCGCCGCACAATGCTATGACAGCCTTTGCCTCCTTCATCTTTGTTGCGAGGTATTCATGCGTTCGTTTTGCGATTCCAGTTCCACGAACCTTTGCCGCATCGGCAATAGTCTTCAAAATGGTGTCAACGTACTTCTCGTGCGAGGCGTCGGCAACCAACACGGTGATGTAGTCACCCTGCCAGCCCCCCTGCCCCCCAGTGGGGGGTATGGAGGTAGCTTGTTGTTCTATAGATTCGTTATCTTCCATTTTTTTATTGTATCTTTTCTCGTTCTCTATTAAAATTATATATATCCCAATCTCGCGCAGCCTTCCCCTCCCCAGGGAGGGGCTAGGGGTGGGCCTCCCCTACACCATATTCGGCACCACCTTGCTCAGCGCCGACACTACGTCAGCCTCCGAGGCATGCTCGCTGATGACGATGAATATCGTGTCGTCGCCAGCTATAGTGCCTAAGATATAAGGTATGTTGCTATTGTCGATGTTGTAGGCAATGCTGCTTGCATATCCGGGTCGGGTCTTGATAACTCCCATGTTTCCCGAGAAGTTTATAGATATAAACCCAGGCACCTGCATCATTTCCTTCACCTGTGCCGGACTGCTCACACGCTTATACATAGTGACATTGGGCAACACATAGACATAGTTGCCGCCCATGCTTGCCGCCTTAGCCACCTTGAGCTGCTTCAGGTCGCGGCTCAGAGTTGCCTGAGTGAGCTTGAATCCCTCCTCCTGAAGTGCGGTAAGCAGTTCTTCCTGACTACCCATTTCCCTACTCGAAATTATCATTCTCAGGGTTTCCAGTCTGTCCTTCTTTATTCTCATCTCTGTATGTTTATACAATTTTCGGTGCAAAGATATACATATTTATGCAAACCGCCAAACTTTTAATGCACTTTTTTTGTAAGCAAGTCTATTTTGCGAGTTTTTTGTCATCCGTCAGCCTTCGGGATGGTCTCGGGATGCCTTCGAGACGCTCCCACACGGTTTGTAAATATTTCACGCAGCAAGAACTATCCTATAATCTTATTGTTCATCTCCCTATATTTGCTCGGCGACATTCCCTTCACCTTTGAGAACAAGCGGGAGAAATATAGTGGGTCCTCTATTCCCAGCTTGTAACTAATCTGATAGACCTTCAATACAGTCTCACGCAGTAGCTGGCATGCGTAGTCGATCTTAAGCTGCGTGAAATATGCCAAGGGACTCACACCCGTCGCCTTTTTGAACACTACGGAGAAATGGCTTGGCGAATATCCCACATACTTTGCCACCGCCTCAAGCTCAATGCTGTTCTCCAAGTTCTCGTGCATGTAGTGCTTGGCTGCCTCCACTATGTCGGTCTGTTCGGGCAGGCTTTGCCGGTAGAGCGTCAGATAGCGCATCGTGGCAAGGAAGTGGTGGAGAAGGCTTGAGGCATAGCGAAGCTCCTCAACGCCACTGCCGTGATAGAGCGTGTGAAGTATTTCCTCGAAAATGGAAATGCGGTCCCTGATGCGTGAGTTCACCGTCACGCCTATCTTGTGCGGTGTCTGCAGCCCTTCGGCATACACCGAGGCGTGCTCGCCACGGAAATGCACCCAATATATCGTCCACTCGCCCTCAGCGCCATAGACGTGGGGAACGCCAGCGGGGAGAATGAAAAACTCGTTCTTTCCCACCTTATACGTCTTGTCTCTCAGCTGATACCACCCGCTGCCGTCAACGCAATAGATGAGCACATACTGGTCGATGGCCTTTTTCCGTTCCTTGAAGTGGTTGGTAGCGTTGGGGTAATAGCCTATGTCGGTCACGAACAGGCTGCTCACCAGTTCGTCACCCTCCTCTTTCTCAATCACCACAGGCGACAGCACTATAGATTGCTCACCTTTGAATCCGTCTTTTCTTCCATGCATCGTTTTTAGTCCCTTTATTTTTGCAAAGATATAATGCAGCTTGTCTGCTGCAAAGGTACGAAGAAAACCTTAATGCGCCAAGAGTTTCTGTGGCTTTTAATCCTTTGCATGGCATCATGACACGCGCCATAAGTAATATAGTCCATGCTGTTTTGAGAAAAATCCATATTGAACTATCCATAAACTGCTTACCATTGCAACAAATGTTTCACTAAAATAATTAAGGTGGGTTCTATAAATTCCCACCGTAATAACAATTATTAAATGGAGGGTAACGTTTTGTTGTTTTTTTGTGATAATAGGAATTCTGGGTGCATAATTAAGCCCTAAAACAATAACTCCCGACCCCATACTGGACAACTTAGGCCTCAAAGTGGACAAAACCCGATTTTATTGCCTTTTTATTCTTGTTTTATGGATTTTTGTCGTAAATTTGCAGCATAAAACCTATATCAGGAACACAAGTCATTAAAACTATAACACAATGAACAAAAAGAAAATCTTTAGCCTATTAGGCATGCTGATGATGGCAACGACTGCCATGGCTCAGGAAGGCAGCACGCCGACCAGTAATCAGATTATCAAACAGAAGGTGGTTGACAATGGAGGCAGTGGCATGTTCAAGGCCGTTGCCGTGAAGGAAAGGGGACTGCCCGACTTCGTCATATATCGTCCAAAGGATTTCCTGCACACACATGCGCGGCAAGGCGCATTGCCAATACTCGTGTTTGGAAACGGTGGATGTGCGGATACCAATATTGGCTATGAGCGCATGCTCACCGAAATAGCCTCGCATGGATATGTGGTAGTGGCTATAGGCGAGATGCAGGACAAGCGTTTCGACCGTCCTGAGGGGCACACCCCATCGTCGGAACTAAAGCGGGGGTTGGACTGGATTGTGGAGCAGAGCAAGACGAAGGGAAGCGACTACTATCAGAATGTCGATCCCGACAGGGTGGCGGCGGCAGGCCATTCCTGCGGTGGTGCGCAGGTTCTTGCCAATGCTGCGGACCCACGGCTAAAGACCTACCTGATACTGAATGCGGGAATGGGCGATATGGAGATGGCTGACGCAAGCAAGGAGTCGCTGGCAAACGTGCATGCCCCCATTCTCTATGTCGTGGGCGGACCGGACGACGTGGCATATCAGAACGCACAAACGGACTATGGGCGAATACAGCATGTGCCTGTGGCTCTGGCTAATCATCCTGCGTCGGGACATGGCGGCACTTATCATGAAACGTATGGTGGCGATTATGGACGGTTGGTGGTCGATTGGCTCGACTGGCAATTGAAGGGAAAGAAAGCCAATGCCGACATTTTCCTCAAGGGCGACCTAAGGAACTACGACGGATGGGAAGTGAAGGCAAAGAATTTCAAGCAGAGGCCAGGCAAGCTGTTGTCGCTGAAGATGCCATGCAGGCTGCTCAAGGGCATCGCCGAGCGCGACTATTCCATCTATCTGCCAGGCAGCTACGAGGAAGACACACTGCGGCAGTACCCTGTGTTGTATCTGATGCACGGAGGCGGAGGCTCACAAACAGACTTTGAGCACCATAACCGTATATCCCATATGGCAGACAGCTTGATTGACAGCGGCACGATTGACGATGTCATAATCGTCATGCCCGAGGGCAACAAGCAACACATGATGTATTTCAACACCGTTGAGGGAAAGGCAGGCGCACCTGACTGGCAGTATGAGGACTATTTTTTCAAGGAACTGATCCCATTCGTTGAGAAGACGTATAGGGCACGCACGGACAAGGGAGGGCGAGCCATAGCCGGTTTCTCCATGGGTGGCGGTGCTGCCACGGTCTATGGAGTGCATCATCCCGAGAAGTTCTCCATGGTTTACGACATTTCTGGCTATCTGCGCCGACAGCATCTGGATTTCCTAAAAGACGACCCCTCAGCAGAGTGGCGTCAGCAGACGATAGCCGACAACGACCCCGTGACACGCATAGAGAACGGTTCTGCCGACGATGTCGCGCAATGGAGGAAAGTGGATTGGAAGATATGCGTCGGCGACCACGACTTCACTTTAGGAGGCAATATGGATTTGGCAAGAGCCTTTCGTGCGAAGGACATTCCTTTCTCAATGTTTGTTGACGAAGGCGCGCATGATAACAAGTGGGTCACACCGGCACTAATCGACGCGCTAAAGCGTGCCGACAAGAATTTCGAGAGCCTTTGGATTGATAATGGTGGGCGCAGTATATTTGGCATCATAAGCAAACCCCGTTACAATGGCAGGAAACAGCCCATTGCCATCATTGCCCACGGCTTTAATGGCACACATGCCTACGCCCGAAACTATTTCAAGGCTCTGAACGACATGGGCTATCAGTGCTATGCCTTCGACTTCCCTTGTGGCTCAGTGAACAGCCGAAGCGACAACAACACCCTCAACATGTCCATACCCGACGAGCAAAGTGATTTGGAGGCAATAGTCCGACACTTCAAGTCGCAACCTGACATTGACCCCGAAAGGATTGTCCTGATAGGCGAGAGCCAGGGAGGTCTCGTCTCGGCACTGACAGCAGCCAACATACAGCAGGATGTGGAGAAACTGGTGTTGGTTTTCCCCGCTCTCTGCATTCCCGACAACTGGAACAAGCGCTATCCGAAGGTGTCTGACATTCCGGAAACCACCAACCTCTGGAATGTACCGTTGGGACACCGTTTCTTCATGGAGCTCCGCGACATGGACATCTTCAAGACCATAAGGAAATTCAAGAAGCCGGTATTGATAGTTCAAGGCGATGCCGACAAGGTGGTATCAATGGACGACTCGCGTCGCGCGGTAAAACTATACAGGAATGCCCGTCTGCATGTCATACCTGGTGCTGGACATGGATTCAAGCCAGATGAGTTCCAAGAGTCTCTGCAACAAATAAGTTCATTCCTGTCTGAATGACGTGAAACCAGTTGTAGCAATGACATCCTCTACAACCCTACATTCACCCTACATCTGCCCTACATTGAACCGGCAAAGCCAGGGAAACGGGTAATTATGAAGGGTGAATGTAGGGTCGAGAGGCACTATACATTCACCAACTATTTGATTATCAACGTAGAATTGCGAAATAATGTAGAGTGTAGAGTGTTAGCGGAGCAGGCTTATAACTATTCATAGAAATACTTGTTCAGGCAACAACGCAAACATCTTAGCCAAGCCTGTCACAGTTATGACAGACGACTGTCTATAGCTGACAGACAGCAAGACATAAGGTTACGTTGAAGAGTGAAGTCGCTTTGCGAAAAAAGCTCAGTTATATATATAAATAGGTGGAGGCTGTTGCCTTATCTCTTTTTAGTTCCTTTTTCGAGAAAAATGATGCGATTTTTGCATTTTTCTTGCTGAAAATTTGGTGCTTTCAATTTTAATTCTTACTTTTGTCGCCGACATCTGCAAGTATCTCAACTTGTTTGAGGTTACTGAGCCGATAGTGTTCGGCTCCGCATTTGTCTCTATTTATGGAAAAGCGTTTATCACGCTTTGTTTTGGCATTCGGGAATCTCGCACATTTCTACTATAGTCAGAACATTGCAATGATAGATGCTCATGCAGTAGTTTATTATAACTATATTAATGCATTTTCGAGCCTTTTTAAAGGTTTGATTTTGTATTGATAGTTTATATAAGCTCTCCTGCGTGGGATCTTCATTGCTCGTTCTTCTATAGTGGGCAATGCGAGAGCCTCCGAATGCAGGACGAGCATTTAAAGACTCCCACGCTTCTTTCGTTTATGGACCAAACCAATAATTATTAGCAAACTGCCAAATCCGAGAGTCTATAGGCAAACTTAAAACAAACAACTATGAAGATAAAACAATTATTGATTGCCGCTTGCATTGGAACAATGTTCACGGCTTGTAGTAGTGATGACACTGCACCACAAAATGCAGAAAGAGTTCCCATCAACTTTACTGCCAACATCCAACAACTGATTCCTGCTGCAGGTACTCGGGTGAGTGCCACTACATCAGGCCTTTCAATCACAGATTTCGCAGATGAAACTGAAATCTCTGTTGGTTTCTTCGGTTCGGGAAACAGTGTTATAAAGAAAACAGATGGCGTATGGAATTACACAGGCGACAAGCTATATTACTCTTTGGACGGAGCATCACAAACCGTTATTGGTTTATATCCCAAACAATCAAAAAGTATGGGAGAAGTAATGCATGGCTATGTTTCGACTCCAACAGATCAATCAGAGTTATCAAGCTACCAATCTGCAGATATTATGGGAGCAACAGCTACGATTTCAGCTCCTACTTCTGAGCCTGTAGCACTCAATTTTAAGCATCTTGGAGCAAAAATTGTAGTAAAACTTTCAGGTAGTTCAATATCAAGCACATTTTCTATAAAAATGAAAAACATCATAACCACAGGCACCTATAGCACAAGTGGCGGTGTATTAAAAATCTCAAAAATGTATGGTAATAATACCATAACCTTTGGAAATTATACCTCAGCTGGTCAAACTGCAATTATTATTCCTCAGGAAGTAGCAGCGAGCACAGTGCTCTTTGAGGTAGGAACAGGAGATGTAACATATACCTACACGACACAAGATGCAATCAATTTCAAGGCGGGATATGAGTACACCTTCAATCTTACTTTCAGTCAAACTGCTATTAATCTCAGTGATGTTTCTATAACCGACTGGAGCGCAGACCCAGACAAATCAGACGCTATATCAGGAGATTTGGAAAAGTAAACTTATACTCAGTATTCATTTGAATAAACCTCCGAGGGGGCTGGACGGAAAGCGTTCCGATTGCCAGCCCCACATTTCTTAGCAACACATGTTTAGTTGTTGAGTTAAGTTTAGGTTGCATAGTCTGTACTTTCGGCAAGGAGTGGGTGAGTCACCCACTCTCCTATTGCGAAGCGTGTCAAAGTGTCAAAGCCAGAGTGTCATAGTTATAAATGAAGAGGGAATATGTTTGCGAGATTTTTTTACATCTCTCCCGCTATCGTCCCGAAGGCATCCCGAGACCATACCGAAGGCTGACGAAATGAAGAAAATCACCATTTTTTTCTCATTAGACCTTGAAATATGGATTATTCTTACTTTGTGTGGTGATAAAAGCGGAGAAGTCCATTTGTCCGATGCAATTCGAAAAAATCGAATTCCCTCGGAACAATGAGACGAACATGCGTGACGCTCTACAACCTTGATGTTGTGATTGCCGTAGGATATAGAGTAAGATGCGTTCCTTGGAATTGCTATCCACAGCATTCGTGGATATGGTAGAGTTAAGGGCTGAGCGTCATCAACTAATGTCGATGAAAGACTGGAAGGAACAACTGATAAAATTCTTGTCCTTAAACGACCATGACATCCTCACAGATGCAGGACACACAACGAATGAGCAGGCAGAGCAGAAGGCTTTTGGTGAATACGAGAAGTTTCGCGTGATTCAAGACCGCACTTTTCTCTCCGATTTTGACAAGCTAATGGAGGATCTTAAGTAACGGTATTAATTCAGCGCCAAAGGAATCGTTATCACTTCAGAATAGGAGACCAAGGAGCGGGAAGTGTTGGATTTCAGCAAAGACAACGGATTTATTTCTCGGATTTCAACAAATTTTCCCAAATTATTTCTCGGATTTCGACAAATTCTTTGTATATTTGCAGTGTTATAGTCTTGACGAAAGGCTGAAAATATTAGTTAATATACTTTTTTTTGCTCGGTGTGAACGAAAATGGCATACCATTACAATAACTTTGCACCACAATTGCAGAAAGAAAAAAATAATGTGGAATAATTATAATAAGGAAGAACAGGTATGAAAGAGAATAGATTTATTGCGAATAACGGGTCGTCTATTGTACTCTATACGACAGATGACGGCAATACCCAACTTGAAGTAAAGTTGGAGAAAGATACCGTGTGGCTTACACAAAGCCAAATGGCAGAATTGTTTGATAAAGACCAATCTGTCATTGCAAGGCATATAAAGAATGCCTTCA
>CAMAGM010000119.1 GCA_945833995.1 uncultured Prevotella sp. | reverse complement strand
GTCTATCTTGTGAAGCCAGTATAATATTTTAGTTATAGGTGGGTTCTATAAATTCGCTTTGTTGTATTTTTGCTTTTTAGTCGAGGGCAGATTGAAAGTTAAAGAAGGAGTGTAGCGGGCTACACGACCGATGATACTTTCAATATGCACCGAATAAAAACAAAAAGACAATAAAACGTTACCCTCCATTTAATAATAATTATTACGGTGGGAATTTATAGAACCCACCTATAACACTATGACAAAGAATTTTGAGATAAGAAACAGCACGGCAGAATTCCTTACCTTTGTGGCAACAGGCAAGGAGGATGGCATACAAGTGCTATATAAGGACGAGACAGTTTGGGCTACGCAGAAGGCGATGGCTACGTTGTTCGATGTGGATAGAAGCGTGATTACCAAGCATTTAAAGAATGTTTTTGAATCAGGGGAGCTGGAAGCGGAACGAGTATGTGCAAAATTTGCACATACTGCTGAAGACGGTAAGACATACAACACAATGTTCTACAATCTCGATGCCATCATCTCCGTAGGCTATCGTGTCAATTCCATCCGCGCCACGCAATTCCGTCAATGGTGCACCTACGTTATACGCCAGTTTGCCATCCGTGGCTATGTTGTAGATAAGAAGCGAATGGAGAAATATCGTGTCGTTCAAGACCGCCTTTCCCGTTCCGACTTCGACCGCCTTAAAGATGCTACTGAACCCACGATAGATATCGTATAATAGGTGGAGAGGCAGGGTAATCAGCCAATTTTCCACTCACCCCCAAGGCACGTACCTTGCCTTTGCCATATTCCGATTAAAAAACGTTAAATCAAAACCAACGTCCAACATTTCTTTTACTTTTCTTTTGTTTTTCAAGTTTTTTAGTTAAATTTGCACACGACAAAAAAGACGTGAATGTTGTTTGTGGCGCATCAGTGTTCCATATTGCAATGGCATGTCAATTAACAGTCACCTAAAGCTAAGTTCTGTCTAGAACAAAGTAAGGTCTCCGATATGAATGTCGTAGATAACGCATCAAGAGATGTAAACACCCATGGAGGCGGTGAAATCCCTCCCTGCACCGGGTTTGCCCCCGATGCCCTCCCCGAAGTTCAAACGCCGTCTTCGGCTGAGAACTCACAAACAGGGGTGTCCACCAGAAATGCTCTGTCGGGAACTTGTTCAGAAGTAACCAACGAGCGTAAAAACATCGTTGCCAAATGGTATGCCCTTCGTACTACTTATGGACGTGAACGAAAGGCTTACGAATATCTGTCGAGCAAGAAAGTGGAGGCTTTCTATCCAACGATTAGAACCGTTAAGGTAATTGACGGTAAGAGAAAGACCGTTGAGGAATCCCGCATTCCCAATGTGTTTTTTGCTCGTGGAACAGAAGACGAGCTAAAGGCTTTTGTTTACGACAATGTAAATCTTCCATATCTGCGGTTTTACTATCGTCACTATCATGAGGGCATGCAAATCAATAAAGAACCGCTCATCATCCCAGATAGGCAGATTGAAAGTTTGAGAATCATCTGTGAGTCAGAGGCAAAGGATGTTATTTACTCAGTGGGCAGAATCGGAAAATTCTTGTCAGGGGAGATGGTTCGTGTGATTGATGGTGATTTCAAGGGAGTCGTTGGCAGGGTGGCAAGGCATCAAGGTCAGCAGCGGGTTGGCATTATCATCGACAGCTTGGGCACCATCATGACAGCGTATGTACCAAGTGCATTCCTTTTACGGTTATAGTATCACCATAATGCAAAAAGACAAAATCAATCCAATATGAAAAAGATATGCATAAACAATAGAGATGAGCTTATCATGCTTTTGGTAGATAACATCGCATATATTCTTGCCGATGGCAATTACACCAAGATAGTCTATATCACAGGTATGCAAGTGACACTCTCGCTCGGAATAACCAAAGTGGAGAAAATCATCTCCGATTCATACCCTGCAGCCACGATATGCCCTTTCATGCGTCTTGGAAGAAGTGTTATTATTAATCAGAGGTATCTATATAACATCAATCTCCTTAAACATCGACTGCAACTCACTGATGGCGAACACGAATGTCTGACATTGCAGATGCCAAAGCAGATTCTTAAGGATTATAAGACCCTGATTACCAAATCCACAAAACAACAGCAATGAGGAAATTTGTTTTAGGAAGGGGTGGTACACAGCCGTTCCCTATAGCCGATACGAAAACGAGAGTAAGTAGGGAACATGCCCTCCTTACCGTTTCCGATGACGGACGCTGGATTCTGGAGGACCTTGATTCAGCCAATGGGACATATATCGTCGATGACAACGGTGAGTTGATAAAAATAAGGAAAGTGGCAATCACGGAGTTCACGCGCATTGTTCTTGGCGACCAGACAAAGATGGGGTTCACTTTCCTCGCGCATCATGTTTTGGAGGAAAATCCCTCAGACTATCGACTGGAGTTCCGACATGTTATGGATATTCACTCACAGGCGTTGAGGGAGAAGGCGGATTTGGATGAGAAGGAGCGTAAGAAAGCTAATCTCAGATATTTGCCTTCCATAATATCGGCACTCATTGGTCTTTTGCTAACTTTCCTCCTGCCGTCGGAAATGAAACCTTACAGTGTATCCTTTACCGTGATAATAACAACCCTACTAACGGTCATTGTCAACAAGACAGCCGCCAACACCAAGGCTTTGAAACGCTTCAATTCCCACTATGGCAAGCTGCTTCTTTGCCCAAAGTGTGGCAAACTATTGACCGAAAGTGATTTTAATAACCAGACGTGTAGCGCTTGCCAAGCCCATGCATGAAAAAAAGAAAATCAAACTATGAAAAGAATCATTTCCCTTTGTCTCATTTCTCTTCTGTGCCTCTCTCTTTCCGCACAGAAGACTTACGCCGTGATTACAGGCGTGTCGAACTATGAAGGAACCGTCAACGACCTTACCCAGTCAAGCAAGGATGCAAAGAATCTCTCCACGCTCTACAAGAGCAAGGGTGCCCATGTCACACTGCTTACCAGCAAATATGCAACCAGGGAGAAAGTCATAGAGACTATACGCAAGATTGCCAGTGTGGCAAAGCCCACTGACCACATTGTGTTCTCCTATAGTGGTCATGGCATGCCCAACATGCTTTGCACCTATAGTGAGAACCAGTCGCCAATGCTTTCCTATTCCGAACTTTTCACTGAACTCGACAAGTGTCAGGCGGCAGACATAGTATGTTATGTTGACGCATGTTTCTCTGGCACAGCCTCGTCTAATCTTTACTCAAAGGATTTCTCCGACGATTCTTGGAAAAACATTATCAAAGCCAATCCGCACTATGTGCTTTTCCTTTCCTCACGAGACGATGAGTTGTCCATAGAGAGTCCGTTGGTTGGTGCGGGATTCTTCACTCGCTCTATTCTGAAGGGACTTCGTGGCAAGAGCGATGTAAATGGCGATAGGCAGGTAACGGTGAAGGAGCTATTCACATATTTGTATAAGGATGTTCAACTGCATAGCAACAAGAAACAGCATCCGCAACTTGTCACCTCGTCAACCCTGCATGATACGGTGTTGATGTCGTGGCAGTAAATAATGTATTTGTTTCACTGGATCAGTCATTATGGAAGAAAAGAAACAACGTCCTGTTCTTACTGCAAACTGTTGTCATTGTGGTTCCACTATTAAGTTTCTCATGCCCGAGAAGGCTGGGATAGTACGTCTGAAATGCCAGAATCCCAATTGTGGGAAAGTTTTTGGAGTGCAGATAGAGGAGAAAGTCATTTCCATGGGCAATAACCCTCCTAAGGATGACAGTAAAGCAAAGCAGGAAGAACCAAAGCCAGTAATTACAGACACCATATATAAGGGGAAAACAAGCGGTTCCTCTCTTGCACACCTCTCGCAGGAACGTGGCTTTTTCCGCAGTCCCATTTCCTATCCCCTTTCCATTGGTGAAAACACCATCGGGAGGAAAGACGACTCCAAGCCTTCTGCCATAATGATAGACGGAGATGCTACCATCAGCCGCCGTTCTGTTTCCATAACGGTGACAGAAAGCCAAGGTGGATATGAGTATCTCTTCACCCTACTCGAAAAGCCAAAGAACCCCGTAGTTGTCGATGGCAGGGCATATACCGAACCGCCCGCATCGTTCGTGATATTGCCTGGAGCAAGGATTACACTTGGAAAGACAAAACTTACATTAACATATTGACAAACAATGAATAACGCATTACCTCAGGGCTTTGTCCTTAATGGCGTTAAGTCCTATACAATCGTAAAGCCACTGCATAGCGGTGGCTTTGGCATTACATATCTCGTGAAGGCTGAAGTGATGGATGGCAATATTCCCATTCAGGCTTTCTACACAATAAAGGAGTTTTTCCTTGCCAAGTCGTGCATACGCGACACCAACCAAAATGTTGTCGCTTCCTCGCCATCGGCACAGCAGTTGTTTGCCGATGCCAAGAGCAACTTCCTCGACGAGGCCAATGTGCTACACGGTTTGCAGCACAAGAACATAGTGCCTGTAAACGAGGTGTTCCAGCAGAACAACACTGTCTATTACGTCATGAAATATCTCGGAGAGACCTCGCTCGAACAGTATGTCAGGGACAATGGCGGAACGTTGACAGAGGCTGATGCCATCAACATCCTCACATCTTTGGCTTATGCCGTTGGCTATCTCCACGACAATAAGATACTTCATTTGGACATCAAGCCAAACAACATCATGGTTTGTCGTGAGCAGGGAACTGTTTTGCCTGTGTTGATAGACTTCGGACAGGCATGCTTCCCAAAGAGCAAGAACAAGGTGAGGGGCTATAGCTCAGGGTTCTCTCCTGCAGAACTCAAGGACGTGGCATGTTGTCCGGACAAGACGGCTGATGTTTATTCTCTCGCCGCCACGTTGCTTTCTCTGCTAACAGGAAAAACTCCCGAGGACGCAGCCACCATTACAAAAGCAAAGATTTACCGCATGATGCCTGATAATATCTCTGAACGTACTTCCGATACTATAGTCCGAGCTATGTGTTCCTCTCCTCTCGACAGGTTGCAGTCCGTCCAAACCTTCCTCGCCTCACTGCTAAATGACGAGGGCAGTGAGACGGAGGCCATTGTCATTCGTAAATCTTTCTCCATTAAGACGGTTGCGTCTATAGTTGCAGGTATAGTTCTCCTTGTTGTATGTGTCTTTGGTATTGATTTCAATCATCCTGCCGATAAGCAAGATACGACAACCGTTGATGCAGACAGTACGAGTGATGTCTCCTTACAGCCACAAAAGAAAGACACTGCCCAAAAACAACAGGAAAAGCAGGAGCCAACACTACCTGAAAAGCCTCAGAAAAATGCTACTCCTGAAAGTAAGCCAGAGAAGCCAAGCGCAACCAACCAGCATACCGCCATTCCACAAAAACAGTCAGGACCAACTAATGGCATTGTGGATCTTGGGTATGCAGTGTGGACAGGAGAAACTCTCAACGGAAAACCGCATGGCACTGGCACCATGCGCTTCAAGAGAAACCATTCGATTGCTGGCTGCACTAATGAGGCTTACTCAGGTTGCTACGTTAAGGGATTTTGCGAAAAAGGTGTGCTTATGAGTGGTACGCTTTACGATGACTCTGGAAACAAAATGGAAGACTTTGTGAGATAGATAGTATAAAATCAATTTACGCTTATGTTCAGAAAAATAATAGCATTGGCATTCCTCTTCATGACTTTTGTGTTGCAGCTTGCCGCACAAGAGATGAAGGTGAAGACTTTTGAATACATACCCAACGACCTTGTAGCCCGCACGGAGCCGCGCACAGACCTAAACGGCAAGCTGTGTGCGGTTATACGTGTTGGCATAGCCCTTCAAGGTGTGGTGTTTGATGGCAACACCATTGGTAGTCCCAAGTACAACACCGGAGAATATCTTGTATATATCACCAACGGCAGTCGCCAACTCACCATCCGCCACGACCGTTTTCTTCCTCTTACCGTGACCTTTGCTGACTATGGTATAGAACGAGTTGAGAGTGGGAATGTTTACCGCCTTACAGTCCTAACAGGTTCCATGTCTGCTCCCCGGCAGTCGCAGGGCAACTTCCTTGTAATGAATGTCACGCCCACTTCTTCGCGTGTGTCTATCGACAATGGTGAACCAAGGCCAGTAAATGCTGATGGTACTCTGAAAGTGTATCTTAACAATGGAAGTCACAGTTACAAGGTTGAGGCTGATGGCTATTTAGCAAAGACTGGCAGTTTAAGTATGTCAGGCTCGCGCCAGCAACTTAACGTTACCCTTCAATCCACCAAAGCCAAACTCACAGTGAAGTCAACAACCTCTGGCTCAAAGATATATATTGACGAGGATTACAAAGGCATAGACAGTTGGCAAGGCTCTCTGACTCCAGGCACATACCTTGTTGAGGCTCGTAAGGAAGGCTACCGTTCCGCAACCACCACTGTGACTTTAGCAAAGCAGCAGACGGAGACGATAACCCTCCCTGCTCTTCTGCAAATCTTTGGTTCTCTGATGGTTGACTACGAGCCAGTTGATGCCGACATTTATCTCGACAACCGTCTCTTGGGCAAGACTCCTAATGTGTTCAGCAACATTGCAGTAGGTAAGTATAGCATAAAGATAAGCAAGGCGGGATATGCAGGCTATGCTGGCAGCGTGACAATACAGGAGAATCAACAGGCATCCATCAATGGAAGTTTGAGAAGGAGCAATAGCTCATCAAGCTCATTATCCTCTGTTAATAACGGTTCTGCATTTGGTTCCGTAGTTCCAATCTCCGTCAATGGTGTAACATTCAACATGATAAAAGTTGACGGCGGCACATTTATCATGGGAGCTACAAAAGAACAGGAGAATCCATGGGATAGGGAATTACCTACACATCAGGTAACACTTTCGACATATTATATTGGTGAGACGGAAGTTACTCAGGCATTGTGGAAGGCTGTAATGGGAAATAATCCATCAAAGTATAAGGGAGACAACTTACCAGTAGAAACTGTATCATGGGACGATTGTCAGAAATTCGTAGACAAACTGAACAGCCTAACAGGCAAAAGATTCCGTTTGCCGACAGAAGCAGAGTGGGAGTATGCCGCCCGTGGTGGAAACAAGAGCCGCCATACCCAATATTGCGGTAGCAGTAATATAGATGAAGTGGCTTGGTACGAACGCAATAGTAGTAAGACGCATCCTGTAAAGTCCAAGAAGGCAAACGAGTTGGGTATATACGACATGAGTGGCAACGTATGGGAGTGGTGTCAAGACTGGTATGGTAATTACAGCAATAATGCTCAGACTAATCCTACAGGTCCTTCGAGTGGTACATACCGTGTGTACCGTGGCGGTAGTTGGTACGACATCGCGTGGTACTGTCGCTCTGCGTGCCGTTACAGACACTCGCCTGGCAGCCGTTACTACAATCTCGGTCTCCGCCTCGTACTCTCCGAGTGACAATCGATGGAGCAGCGAGAGCCAAAGAGAACTTGTTCTCATTTGCCAGAGTCGTGACAGAGATAGAGTAGAACTCAACAGTCTTCTGAAAAGTGTTCTAAGCAAAATGAGATTCTGTAAGATAATTCAAATGAGGGGCTAAGCGGAGCAGCCCCGAATAGAATTGAGATGAAAAACGAATAGATATGAAACATATAATACTTACATTGATATTCATCCTTTGTGCAACAATCTCTTTTGCGCAACGTTTGGCAGTAGAATCATTCACCCATGACGAAATGAATCTCGAGGCACGCATAGACGGACGTACCGACCTCAACGGCAAGCAATGTGCATTGGTTAAGGTGATGGTGTTGGATGACATTGTGGATTGTGAAGGAGGCAATGTCGGTGAAATAATCACCAAAGGCACGGTAAAGAAGATTTTCGTCTCTCCCACAGCGAGATATATCAAGCTGGAGTTTAAGTATCATTATCCCTTGAAGATTACGTTCGAGGACTATGGGTATAAGACCCTCAAGGAATCTGCGACATACGAAGTGTCGATAGTAGATGCAAATGCCATTGTTCAACCCTCTAATCAGCAGCAAACGAATAGTGCTGCACAACAGACACCGCATCAACAAGTCACCGCCCCTCAGCAATCACAATCTCAAGCTTCTCAATATTCAAAAGGTTATAATAATATTTTGCCCATAACTGTCAGAGGCGTCACATTCAACATGATAAAGGTTGATGGTGGAACGTTTACGATGGGAGCAACATCGGAAATGACGGAACCTTTTGAGTGGGAAAAACCAACACATCAGGTGACGCTTTCTTCATATTATATAGGTGAGACGGAAGTGACTCAAGTTTTATGGAAGGCTATAATGGGGAAGAAACCATCTTATTATAAGGGAGACAACTTGCCTGTAGAACGAGTTTCTTGGAATGACTGCCAGAAATTTATAGAAA
>CAMAGM010000118.1 GCA_945833995.1 uncultured Prevotella sp. | reverse complement strand
ACCGCCCTTTCGGCGGCAAACCGCGGATGTAAAACAAGTTCAGAATCCTTCGTGCCATCGGGATTGCCTATACCCCGAAACCTACAATAGGATTGATGGCTTTTACTGGGGAAAAGTTCAACAATATATTATCTGCAAAAAATCAACACAATTTGACAGATGTAGTCCCACGTTTGATGCTTCTCGGTTGAACTCCACCGTTCACCTCATCTACCTGCTCATCGTCGAGCACCTGTTTTTTCTGTTCTTTTTCCATAATTCTAAATGTTTTAATTCGTTTAAAATTTCTGCTGCGAAGTTACGGATTAAAATTGAAACTGACGAGCCAAAACGGGAAAAATGTTGGTCAAAATGGGAAAAATGAAGATTTATGGTGGAAAAAGTGGCCAAAACGGGAAAAAACTATAATCCCAGCTCAATTAGATATTCTCTAATTTGCTCACGCAATATGTTCAACTCCCTGTCAATGACTTGCCATACCAAATCCTTTTCAACCTGTTTATAGCCATGAATTAAAAAGTTCCTCATTCCAACAATCTGTCTCCAAGGTGTAGCAGGATGCTCTTGGCAGAAATCCTTGGTTAATAGGTTTGCGGCTTCCCCAATAACCATAATATTATATACCACGGCATGGTATCGCATGGCATCGGTTACAAACGCATAGAAATCGCAATCACCAACGTATTTATAAACGTTGTCTATTGCCTCAAGAATATCACGCAATCGTTGAGGGTCTTTTTCACTTTCTCTCATAAATCAGAATTTTGTCCTGTTCCACACTGTTCCTTGCGAAAGGTTTCAAAGAGCCATCGGTGACGAGGTCAACCTCACGCCCAAGCAGCTCCTTTAGGTCTGAGTACATTCCTCCGAGGGTGAAAAGGCTGAAATGTTGAGTCTTGTCAGGAACGAAGAGTATGTCAAGGTCGCTTGTAGGTGTTTCCTCACCTCGCGAGAAAGACCCAAACAACCAAGCCCTTACGACTGGTTGAGTCGCAAGATACTTCTGAATCTTTGGTACTATCACCTTTTCCGTTGACAATTTCATATCTTCTCTTGTTTTGTCTCGATTCATCCCTCAATTTCCCTTATCAGGTCGATGAGGGTATCATATTCAAATATTCTACCTTCCTCTATGTCTTGTATAGAACGCTCGTACGCAGAAGTTCGATTCTTTGATACTGTGCTCATATTTCTTCTATTTTTCGGCAAAGATAAGAATTTATTTTTTACTTTCCAAGGAAAATGGGGGAAAAGTTTCGGGAGGGTGGAAAAAAACTGCCACGCTTGCGTCTGACAAAACGGAAGCGTGACAGCGTGACAAGCGTGACAGCGTTTTTTTGCCTACCACTTAGCGGTTGGAGCCATAAAACCGGTTGGCGGCGCGGAGCTGGTGACGCATGATGCTGAGGAACTCCTGGCTCTCCTGAAGAATGTTGAGATAGACAAGGGAGATTTGGAGGTTGCCGTTGTCGTGGTCGTTCTGCATGCGGTCGTAGTGGCGCTTGCGCACTGCGGAAAGCTCGTCCTTCAGCTGGTCAGCCTCGCTGAGCACATCGTCGTAGGCAACGAAACGCCCGCTTGAGAGCATCGCCTCGGTGCGCTTCATCAGCTCCTCAATCTTGCGGCGCACAGGCTCAAACTCGTCGGTGAAAAGACGTGGTATGGGGTTGAAATTGTTGTCAACATGCTCCTTTATTGGCTCAAGCATACGCTTAAGGCAGTAGATGAACTGCTGGTCGGAGTTGACGCCGAGGTGATACCAAGTGTTGCGCTCCATGGCAATGTCCGACGGAATGCGGCGCAGCGAGAGCAGCTCCTTGCGGCGGTATTTCTTCAGCTGCATCTGCTCCTCGTCGAGGTCGCGCTTGCAGCGGCGAAGGGCGTGATGGTCCTCGGCGGAGAGAGCGTCGAGAAGCTTGGAGAACTGGTCGAGGGCGAAACGGCAGACGAAACTCTGAGTGCGCGAGACGTGCTTTTCGAGCAGTTCGAGGACTATTTCGGTGTCTTTGGTGCGCATCATCAGCAGGAAGATGTTGTCCTTCTTCTCCTCGCGCGACTTGCGGTTGTAGGCAATCTGACTGCGTACGAGCAGCGTGATGGCAAGAGCCATGAAGAGGAACATGACCACGAATCCTCCGAGATACATTGCCATGCAGACAACGGCACAGGCGGCGAAGGCTACGCCAGCCGTGATGAACCAACCACCGATGACGGAGAGCACTCCAGTGACGCGGAACACGGCACTCTCGCGGCTCCAGGCGCGGTCGGCGAGCGACGAGCCCATTGCCACCATGAAGGTGACGTAGGTCGTTGAGAGCGGCAGCTTGTAGGTCGTACCTATTACTATAAGCACCGAGGCGAGCACGAGGTTGACTGCGGCTCGAACCATGTCGAAGGCTGCGCCTTCCTCAAGAATGACCTCGTCCTTCTGGAATCGCGAGTCAATCCAATGCTCCACGGAGCGTGGAATGTAGCGCTGCACGAAGCCGCCCATGTCCTGAGTGGCACGCACGAGGCTGCGGGCGGCACGCGACGAGCCGAACATTTCCTCGCCCTCGTCCTGACGGGCAAGGTCAACGCTGGTCTTCACCACGTTCTGCGCCTTCTTCGACGTTGCCATGGCAATGATCATTATCACACCGGCAGCCATGAGATAGAGGAAAGGAGTCTTTGCCGAGGTCATGAGCGAGGTCATCATGAACGTGTCGTCGTTGCCCGAGCCGTTGGCTACGAAGTCCTGATAGGAGTCGAGACCTGCCATAGGAACGCCGATGAAGTTCACGAGGTCGTTGCCCGCGAAAGCCATGGCGAGGGCGAATGTTCCCATCAACACGATGAACTTGAACACGCTGACCCTGAGCAGGTGTAGAATCTGCATCATTATGGTGGAGCCGACGAAGATGGCGAGCATGAGCCAAGTGGTGTTTGCCTCAATCCACTCCTTATGCTCCGCCGCGATGAAAGGCGACTTCGACACTCCCTTGATGAAGATGAAGTAGGAAAGGATGGTGAAGGCGATGCCGCCGAAGACAGCCACCGTGTAGCGCAGCTTCTTCGTATAATTAAAGGTGAAGACAATGCGCGAAATCCACTGCACGAGCACTCCCGAGAAGAAGGCTATGGCGACGCTGACGAAGATGGCGATGATGACGCTCAAGGCCTTGTCGCTGTTCAGCAGGTCCTCAAACTCAAGGCTTCCGTCGGCGTTCATCTTCAGCAGTGCGAGAATGAACGTGCCGCCGAGCAGCTCGAAGACGAGCGACACGGTGGTGGAGGTTGGAAGTCCGAGGGTGTTGAACATGTCGAGCACGATGACGTCGGTGACCATTACGGCGAGGAAAATCGTCATCACCTCGTGAAAGGAGTAGTTGGCTGGATGCATGATGCCATGTCGCGCCACGTCCATCATTCCCGCACTCATCACAGCACCGATGACCACGCCGAGTGAAGCTACGATCATGATGGTCTTGAACTTTGCCACCTTAGCTCCGATGGCAGAGTTGAGGAAGTTTACAGCGTCGTTGCTGACTCCCACGAATAGGTCGAACACTGCCAAGACGAGCAGGAAGACCACGATTGAAAGATAAAAGAATTCCATATTTCTACTTTTGCTATTGTTTTCACGCTGCAAAAGTAGAAAGTCTATATTACAAGGGATTTAAACAGATGTTGCAATTTTGTTACAATTTACGTTTGAGGAGTTAAGGTATTAAGGAGTTAATGGAGTTAATGGAGTTAAGGAAGTTAAAGGAGTTAAAGGAGTTAAAGGAGTTAAAGACGTATGTCTGAGCATAGTTACCTCATTTGAAAGAAGCGAAATAACTATTGTCTTTAACTCCTTTAACTTCCTTAACTCCTTTAACTCCTTAATTTACACCTTACACGGCAGCTCCACCCAGAATGTTGAGCCACGGCCGAGCTTGGAGTCAACACCCACGTTGCCACCAAGGCTCAGGGCATAGCTGCGGCAGACGGCGAGGCCGAGGCCTGCGCCCTGTATGAAGGAATCGACCTTGTAGAAGCGGTCGAAGATTTTCTCCAAGTCCTTGGGCGAGATGCCCTTTCCGGTATCGCTCACCCAAACGCGCACATGATTGTCGGGCATCAGGTTTATTCCCGCCGTGATGTTTCCCTCGGCGGTGAACTTCAGCGAGTTCTCAATGAAATGCGAGGCAATGTACTCCACTCGCTCCTTGTCGGTGTAGAGCTCCAGTTTCTGCTCTTGGCAAACAAAGTCGATGGAGAGCTTGTCGTTGGTGTTCTCGGTGCGTGCCTTCGCCACCTTCTCCGCCACAAGCTCCACGAGGTCGAACTCCGAGCACTGTAGGTTTGCCTTGTCGTCGTGAGCCTCCATCTTCGAGATGTTCATCATGTCCTCGAAAATCTGCAGCAGCTTGGCGTTGTTGTCCTTTATGATGTTGATGAGTCCCTCGCGCTCCTGTGGGTCGGTCACGGAGAGCAGTATGTCTGAGAATCCCACTATGGCGTTGAGCGGCGTGCGCACCTCATGGCTGATGTTCTGTATGAACGCCGTTTTCAGTCGGTCGCTCTCCTCTGCCTGCAGTCGTGCGTCAATCAGCTCCTGCTCCAGCTTCTTCTGCTTGTCGATGATTTTCGACGTGCCGATGAGCACTGTCGCCCTGCCCTTGTCGTCGCGCTCCGCCACCATTCCGTAAGCGTCCGACCAGATGTATTTCCCGTCAGAGCCCTTTATTCTGTACTGCAAGTGATAGATGTCGTGGCTTCCTCCCTTCAGCTCGTCCAACACCTTTTTCAGCTTCTCGGCATCCTCGGGCATCATCTGTTCCAACACTTCCTTCAATGGAGTGCCTGGCGCGGGCGTGGAGAGGTTTGTGCTTGTGCGGTAGTCGTTGTCGAAGTTTACCGTGAGGTCGCGCAGGTCAATCTTCCAAGTGGCAAGTTTCATTGCCTGCAGCACCAGCTCATACTCCACTCCCTTTCGCTTTAGCGATGAGAGATGTGCGAGCGAGCGGTCGAGCTTCGCCTTGTCCCTGTTGAAGAGCCACAATGAGGCGCAGAGCCATGCCGCTATGAGCGAGGTCACCACCAAGACTACAAAATAGGTGTAGCCATGCGTGTTGATAGTATATAGGAAAATGTCACAAAGAGTTTTCATCCATTGCATAGTTTATAAACTTTCGCAGCAAAATTACACATTATTTTTTATATAACACACAGAAAAGTGGAAAAAAATGCACGGAAAGTTGATATTTATGGCTTTTGGGGAGAAAAAAGTGGATATTTGATGTGAAAAAAGTGCCATTCCTTTTGCCAAATCGTTTTTTTGCCGTATCTTTGCAAAAGAAAAATTTTTTGCTACACACATGATGGATAGCTCCAACTTCACCCAGACGCTGACGACGGCAGTAGAAAGCCTGTCGGACGAGACATCGCTGAAAGGACTCTTTCACCAGCATCAGGACGGTAATCCGCTTCCTTCGGGCAAAGTGCTCGAAGAAATCATCGATTTGTCGAGAGCCATCATCTTCCCCGGCTATTTCGGAAGGTCAAACGTAAACAAGCACACCATTAAATATCATTTGGGCATGGCAGTGGAAAAGTTGTCGAAACTGCTGGAGGACCAAATCCTCGCAGGCCTCTGCTTCTCCTGTCCGCACAGCGGCAAGGGAGAGAACACGGCGTGCAAGCTGAGGGCAAGGGAAATGGCGTTCAGCCTCGTGGCGAGGCTGCCCGAGATAAGGCGAGTGCTTGCCACCGACGTGGAGGCTGCCTTCAACGGCGACCCCGCGGCAGAGAACTTCGGCGAGATAATATCGTGCTACCCCGTGATAAAAGCCCTCACCAACTACCGCATCGCACACGAGCTGCACCTGCTGGGCGTGCCGCTGATTCCGCGCATTATGACGGAGATGGCTCACTCGGAGACGGGAATAGACATCCATCCCGCTGCCACCATAGGCGAGCACTTCACCATCGACCACGGCACGGGCGTGGTGATAGGGGCGACATGCATAATAGGCAACAACGTGAAACTCTATCAGGGCGTGACCCTCGGCGCAAAGAGCTTCCCATTGGACGAGAAGGGAAACCCGATAAAGGGAATTCCGCGCCACCCAATACTGGAAGACGACGTGATAGTCTATTCCAACGCCACAATCCTCGGACGCATAACAATAGGACAAGGAAGCATCGTTGGCGCAAACATTTGGGTGACGGAGGACTTGGAGCCGAAGAGTAAGGTGTACAAGAGGAGTTAAAAATTAAGAATTAAGAATTAAAAATTAAAAATTAAAGAATTAAAGGAGTTTCCTTAGCCGAAGCTAAAAGACCAATGTCTTTAACTCCTTTAACTTCCCAAAAAGTAATAGAATAAATTAACATATAAATGGAACAGGAATTCGAAATGATTGCCAAGACGTTTATGGGGCTTGAGCCCGTATTGGCAAAGGAACTGACGCACTTGGGTGCAAACAATGTGGAGATAGGACGACGAATGGTGTCGTTCACCGGAAACAAGGAGCTTCTCTACAGGGCAAACTTCCAACTGCACACAGCCATACGCATACTCAAACCCATAGCACGCTTCAAGGCACTCACGCCCGACGAGGTGTATGAGGGAGTGAAGAAGATTGACTGGACACTGTATCTCGGCAACGACAAGACATTCGCCGTGGACTCAGTGGTCTTCTCTGAGGAGTTCAGACACTCGAAGTTTGTGGCATATAAGGTGAAGGACGCCATTGTTGACCAGTTTAGGGAGAAAACGGGCAACCGACCAAACATCAGCGTGGCAAACCCCGACCTGAGACTCAACATCCACATTGCAGAGGACAAGTGTACGCTATCGCTCGACTCAAGCGGCGAGAGCCTCCACCGACGCGGCTACCGACAGGAAAGCGTGGAGGCACCACTGAACGAGGTGCTGGCAGCGGGCATTGTGATGATGACAGGATGGAAGGGCGACACCGACTTCATCGACCCTATGTGCGGCTCGGGAACAATAGCCATCGAGGCGGCACTCATAGCACGCAACATGGCACCGGGACTTTTCCGCAAGGAGTTTGCCTTCGAGAAATGGGCTGACTTCGACAGCGACCTCTTCGACGCAATCTACAACGACGACTCGGAGGAGCGCGAGTTCAACCACCATATCTATGCCTACGACATCGACATGAAGGCTGTGAATACGGCACGCATGAACGTGAAGGCGGCAGGACTCTCAGGCATCATCAGCGTGGAGCAGGCAGACTTCAAGGACTTCCAGCAGCCTAAGGAGCCAAGCATAATGGTGACAAACCCACCCTACGGCGAGCGCATATCGACACCCGACCTCCTGGGCACATACAAGATGATTGGCGAGCGACTGAAGCACCAGTTCCTCGACAACGACGCTTGGGTGCTGAGCTACCGCGCCGAGTGTTTCGACCAAATAGGACTGAAACCCTCGATCAAGATTCCGCTCTACAACGGCTCTTTGGAGTGCGAGCTGCGCAAGTATCAGATTTTCGATGGCAGACTTAGGGACTTCCGCGGCGAGGGCGGCATAGTGAAGACCGAGGAGGAGAAGAAGCAGATGGGCGAGAAGCACCGCTTCAAGAAAAACCGCGAGTTCAAGCAGCGTCTCGACGAGACGGAGGAGAACGAGGAAGGCGACATCCGAACATTCAAATTCCACCGCTACGACCTTGAGCGCTTCGACCAAAAGCGCAAGCGCACCTCAGAGGACAAGTTTGAGGGCAAGCGCGACCGATTTGATGGCAAGCGCGACCGATTTGAGGGCAAGCGCGACAAGTTCGATGGCAAGCGCGACAAGTTTGACGGCAAGAGAGACCGCGGCGAGGGAAAGCGAGACCGCTTCGACCGCAAGGGCGGCAAGGGATTTGGAAAGGGAGGACGGAATTTTAACAGATACGACGATGAAGATTAAACAAACGGCAATCGCATTGGCTATGATGGCTACAATGGGCTTTACGGCAACGGCACAGCAACTCAAGCAGTTCACGCTGGAAGACCTCAACTTCGGTGGCAACAACTACCGAAACATGACGCCCAAGAACATGTTCCTCTCGTGGTGGGGCGACAAGCCCATCGTACACGACGTGGAGTGTCTTGAAAGCTTGGACATGAAGACGGGGAAGCGCGACACCTTATTAAATATAGAGGACGTGAACGCGCTGCTCGACGGCGACAAGGTCTATCACCTTCTCAACGCCTATTGTCCCTACGCCGACAAGACGGAGGTGATGCTAATGGGCAAGAAGTCGATACTGCTCTACGACTTCGGGCAGAAAAAGGTGGTGTGGAAAATCGACAACCACGACGCTCAGGCAAGCAAATGGAGCGAGCAGTCGAAAGCCTTTGCCTACATCGACAAAGACCAACTGCACGTGACCGACGCTAACAACACGACCACTCAGCTGACCACCGACGGAAGCCGTGAGATAGTGTATGGACAAGCCGTTCACCGCAACGAGTTCGGCATTGAGGAAGGACT
>CAMAGM010000117.1 GCA_945833995.1 uncultured Prevotella sp. | reverse complement strand
ACGCGACCCGAAGACAGGTCTGCTCGTTCCTCCTCCATTGGCATTCGACATCCTCGCCGAGATTGAGCAGAAGCTCCCAGGCTTCCCAATCGTTCTCCACGGTTCTTCTTCAGTTCCACAGGACGAGGTTGCCACAATCAACAAGTTCGGTGGCAAGTTGCCAGACGCTATCGGTATTCCAGAGGATCAGCTCCGTCAGGCTTCTAAGTCAGCTGTTTGCAAGATCAACATCGACTCTGACTCTCGTCTCGCCATGACTGCAGCTATCCGTCAGCACCTCGCTGAGCATCCTGGTGACTTCGACCCACGTCAGTATCTGAAGCCAGCTCGCGAGAACATGAAGAAGATGTACATCCACAAGATTGTGAACGTACTCGGCTCAGACGGCAAGCTCGCTCAGTAATCCCCATTGCTGATTAGCTAAGAAATATTTAAAAGGGTTGGCTTTGTCCAACCCTTTTTTCATGCCTCAAATCTTCTTCAAGACGTTTATGGCTTATGTCATGCCCTTACTTCGCATGATAAGATTAACGTGAGTTCGGCGAATTTCAACCTCAGTGAAAGTTGCCTATGCTTTAGAAAGATTTTCGGTGAAAGTTGCCTATATTTTAGAAAAAAGCACTATCTTTCGATAAGATAGGCTTTACCTCAATAATAGATATTTACTTGGTAACCCGTTGGCGGAATTAATTCTACCTGTACGCTTAAATGCATAACAAAAACGGGCTGAAGGCCCAACAAGACCATAGTCCAGGGCAACACCCTGGATTTCAATATGATAGCAAATATCGCTCTGAAGTAGCAAACGTTAAAACTCAACTTTCCCTCCCTTTAATGTAGTTGTATATTTAGCGGCAACGGCTGGGGGTGTGGGCGTCTCGCCCGCACCTTGCGTACAATCCGAGGAAATGCCCATTGAGAATAATACCTCGTAGGCGAGGTGCGGGCGAGACGCCCACACCCCCAGCCGTTGCCGCAGTTTATTCGAGTTGCAAAAAAGGAAGGCCAGCCGCGGAACGCTTCCCGCCAACTGATCTTCTCGGAGGTTTAATTCAAACGTAAAACTATTAATTCAATATTTCAGATACGAATAACAGAGGTTTTCAAAAGATAGGTTTCTGTCTATTCGTATATTCCTTCCTCATTGTCGTAATTAGTGCCTGGAGTCCAATCGGTTATTTCATAGTTGGTTATCGCAACATTATCGTTGTTTACAGTCACAGTGATTGTGTGTACGCATCCAGGCTCAAAAGTAATGTCTTGACTTGCATAGACACAAATGTTTCCATTTAGAACAAAATCGAATATCATTTGTCCGCTACTTATTGTTTGGGGCACTACTATAGCAGCAAGTCCACCTTCAGAATAGGTTTCTCCCATTTTAATTGAACCACTGTTGCTACCTGTTGGGCTTCCTAATGTTATTCCAGTTGTCTGATTTTGAGTTAGGCTAATGGATGTTCTTGCACCATCCATATAAATACTTGTAGCATCTGTTGCAACTAAGTCTGTTCCTGTTGTAACTATCTTTAAAATCACCTTTGAAAGACAATGCTTGAATGAAAGGGTGATTGGTCCTGCTGGACTTTTGGAAACTCCTGCTTTTACTGCACACATAAGGTCGCTTGCCAGATAGTCTTCTGGTGAACTTTGGTCATTTTTTACAGAAAAAGACGTTTGTGTATTCGTGAATGACGAAGGATATAAAGCATAAATGTTCACAGATGAACCGTCGTCAGGATAGAGAGGAGTTTCTGTTGACCACATTCGTCCAGTATCATCAACAGTATATGTTGCACAATTTCCACTTATGCCTTCAACATTGCTACCATCTGTCTTCTTAATATAAACACTTATGGTTTCGTCCATTTCAAACCAACTTTTATGTAGGTTATTCCCATTAGTTGCTACCCGTGTCTTCATGCCTTCAATTTGCGCCGTTAGACGGATGACATTGTCGTCTGAGTTGAAGTAATCCTCAGAGTTGCTACATGCCGCAAACATTAAGCCAATGCACACGGCAATCAAAAACTGTTTTATTTGCATAGTTGTTTGTTTTAAGTTTGCCTATAGACTCTCGGATTCGGCGAAATAATCTATTGTTAATTGGGTCTATAAACGAAAGAAGCGTGGAGCCTGGCCGCCTGCTCCATGCCTGAGGTTCTGGACTACCCTGCAATGTAAAACAGGCAACGCAGAACCCACGCCAGTGAGTTTATATAAACATCATTACACACTTGAATAAGCCTAATACAACAAGGCATAATACAAGTTGTGAATAGATATATAATAAACTACTTGCATGAGCATCTATCGTTGCTATGTTCTGACATTACATGAAATTGTCCAGATTTCAGGCATCAGAAACAAAGCGAGATAAACGCTTTTCCATAAATAGAGACAACCGAAACACCGAACACTTTCGATGCTCGCTTTGCAGCAATGAACGGAAGTCGGGGGCAAAAGTAAAAAAAAATGAAACCGCCAAACTTTTTGGCAACTTTTTTATTCCTAAGTTTCGTTTTTATTTACTCACATCTTTAATAATATTGCTCCTCCGTTATGATTCCACTGTTAAACTACAGAAACCTAACGTTGCGCTTCCCGAAACCTAACGTTGCGTTTCCCAAAACCTAACGTTGCGCTTCCCGAAACCTAACGTTGCGTTCATAAAAAACGACTTGTCGATTTGGGCTGAACGACAAGTCGATTCCTCAATATCGACAAGTCGATTTGACGATATCGACTTGTCGATTGTCTGAGTTTCTCTTACAGTGATTTTTCGTCTTCGTTGCCATCCTTGTCATAGTGAAATGGCTATATTTTTTCGAAAAACCATGGTTTTTTGGCACTTTTTTTGCTTTATCTGCCACTTCTGTCGCCTATCTACCACCATGCTAACCTGTTGTGTGTCATCTTGTTACGTCGATTTGGTGGCAGATGGCAGATGAAGATGGAAAATCATGGTATAGGAGAGTTGCCATTTGCGTGGCAATGAGGTTGCCATTTGCGTGCAAATAGTGTTGCCGTTTGCGCGGAAACGCAATCGGCGTTCGTATGCATTTTGGATAAAACTTCCGATCTTTATGTCAAACTTACTCAAGTTTCGGAAGTAATTTTGAACCACAGAGTTTTGGAGATTAAGAGTCTTTAAAATATGAAAGAGATTGAATGCCAAGGCATTTAGAGTTCATAGAGGGCTGCGCATAATAACAGCAGCTTGGAAACTCTGCGTTCTCCGTCGCTTGCGACCTACTCCATAAAACCAAAAATCTCTTTTTCTCTTTATCTCTGTGGTTTAAATAAAGCCCTAATACATTGGGAGTTATCACTACCGAAAGTCGAATCAAACTTATTGTTTAAACAAGTCGTCCATGGTCACCTCATTTTGCACCATGTTCCAATATTCGTTTTGTGCCACACCATAGGTGGTGAGCAACGTCAGGTGGAGAGTTTGGCGGGGGGAAACGGCCTTGCGGAATGTTTCTATCTTGTTCTGAAGGTTTTGGGCGTATGCCTTGTCGATGGTGAACGGGGCATTGGCATACTTCATCTCGCAGATGTTTATGACATTATCCCCACGTGATATGAGAAGGTCAATCTGCGCATTTGCGTTTCGCCACGAACAAACGTTTGACACTATGCCTGAAATGCCGAGAGCCAGCTTCACCTGTGGAATGTGTTGCAGGCAAACACGCTCGAAGGCAAGTCCCTTCCATACGTTATGCTCGCCCGACAGCCATGTGTGCGACCAGTATGCCTCGTCGCTGAAAGCGTTTTTTTGTATGCAATGGTAATAAAATAATGTATAGTTGTCAATCAACTGGAACAATGTCCCCTGACTTTCCTTACCAAAGGCTATGTAGCGGCGAATGAAACCACACTCCTCGAGTTCGTCAAGCACTTGCGAGAAGCTACCGCCATCAGTCAGCTTGGTATGCCGCAGGATTTCCTCACGCGTCAGTCCTGCTTTACGATGGGTAAGGGTCTTTATGACATCTATATAACTGTCAGGACGGACAAACAGTATGTGATACAAAGCTTGGAACTCATCCTTCAGCTTAGCGTCCTCGGCAAAGAAAAGCTGGTCGATATTCTGGCTTACACTGAGTCCGCGCCTTACGAAACTCCAATAATACGGTATTCCACCGAGAATCATGTACATCTCAAGGATATCCTTGCGTACCATCGGCAAACCAGCTGCCCTTACGTATTCCTCACATTCAATCAGAGAGAATGGGTTGACCTTAATCTTTTCGGTTATACGTCCACGCAGTCCGCCTTTGTCTTTAAGCATTTTCCGCGTAATCCACGACGTGGCACTTCCGCACACAATCAGGACGATGTCCTTGGCAGCCCTCGACGTAGCCCAGCCGTTCCAGAAATGTTCGAGCGCACTGACCATATTTGACTTGGGTGTGTCCATCCAAGGCAACTCGTCGATGAATATAGTTTTCTTTCCCGTTGGAGCGTTGTCTATCAACTGCTTCAACAGGTCAAACGCCTCGAACCACGTCTTTGGGATGGCACATTTCAAGCCCGCCTCTGACAAAGAGTCGCGGAAGGCGCGCAGTTGCTCACGCAGCTTGCCACGAGCCACGCCAGTATGTTGGAAGGTGAAATGATAGTTGAACGTCTCGCGCACGAGATAAGTCTTTCCAACTCTTCGCCTTCCATACACCACGCAAAACTGTGACTCATCACTTGTCAGTAAAGACAACAAGGTCTTCTGTTCGTTTTTTCTGCCTATCAACATATCGCATTTATTTAAAACCGCTGCAAATATAATAAAAATATTGCTATAATCAGCGGAAACTATGTTAAAAATGTATGCTTCCGCTGATTATGACGTGTTTTGTGCAGATTTAGACTAAGATATGATACCGCCAAGTCATCATGTCCTTATCTCCTTAAGTAAACGTGGTGTAACACAGTGAGACCTTTATCCCAACAAACAAAACAACAAGAAAAACACGTTGGTTGACAGCTTATCCCGAAGCGTGGCTATTGCCCTGCGTTTTAGTGATTTCACTGTCTCGGACGAGATGTCAAGTTGCTGAGCTATCTCGCGGTTTTTCTTTCCTTCCATGCTCAACAGGAGCACTTCGCGCTGTCGGCGTGGCAGAGAGTCGATGGCAAGGAAGAGAAGTCTGAACACTTCTTCGCTGAAGAACTGCTCCTGCCCATCATCGGTCAGTAGGAACCCTGCGTTGTCATTCAAGTACGATTGAGCGAAATTGTTGTGTACCACCTCGTGACGAATGCAATTCTTCACTGCATTGTGTACACTATTATATAAATAAGACTTGAGTGCTGCGACAGACGCGAAGTCCAAGCGCTTTTCCCACAATGTGGAGAAGAGTTCCTGGACGATGTCTTCTGCCACCGCCTTTTCTACTGTCTGCATGGCGTAAACGACAAGCGAGGAATAAAAATGGTCATAGAGGAATGTTATGGAATGGTTGTTCCATACGCAAATGTCGCTTATGTTTATGCCTTGTTTGCTCATATCCTCATGTGTTTTGGTTTGCAAAGTTAATTGAAAAGTCTCAAATAATTATCTAACTGACATTATTTTTTATAAAAAGCTTTAAAAAATACCACATTTTCGGTATATGGCATAACCTTTTGCCCCTTTTTAGGTGTTTTTTATATAGAAGCATGTACTAAAGACATTGAAAAATGAATAAAATGAAAACTATCATCGCGACATTGCTCTTCACTGCAACTGCCGCATTGGCTCAGGACAGCCAAAAATTTACCTTTTCAGGGCAGTTGACTGATGTTAACGACTCCCTTGAGGTTTGGGCAATAACCGTTGGCGAGAGAGATTACGGCAAGTTTGCCGTGATTCCTTGCGACAACGGCAAATTCACCTTCTCCACCGACCTTACCAAAGCAAAGTCGATGCAATTCTTCATTCCTTCTACGCAGCAACAGGCAAGAGGCTACCGCATGCTTGTCATAGGTTTTGCCATAGCCGTCCCAGGCGAGAACCTTAAAGTAGAAGGCTCTGTTGAAGACTTCAGCTTCGGCGGCTCAAAATTGTACCAGGACTACAATGAGGTAAACAACATTATAAAGGCTTCAAATGCAAGGACCCGAAAGGCATACGAGACCTATTCAGCCGCCATCAATGCAGACGCTACAAAAAAGGAGGCTGCAATGGAGGAATTCAACAAGGTTCGTGAAGCATCTGAAGCTCAAAAATCAACCGAACTAATGCAGTACATCCGTCGCAACTGCAACAACGAGACCGCAGCAATGGTTCTCAGTTCGCTTCCTGTTGACAGTATTCCTGCTGCCGTAAAACTGCTTTCTGCTGAAGTCAAGGGCGGACGCATGAGTCAGTTCGTTAAGGCTGCCGAAGACAGCTACAAGGAAAAGGTTATGAAGGACGAGGCAAAGAGAAAGGTCGCCCCGGGGAAACCAGCACCAGACTTCACCCTCAACGACATCAATGGCAAGCCTTTCACTCTCTCGTCGCTGCGCGGCAAATACGTCATTCTCGACTTCTGGGGGTCTTGGTGCGGTTGGTGCATCAAGGGTATGCCCGACATGAAGAAATACTACGAGAAATACAGTGGCAAGTTTGAGATTGTAGGCGTCGATTGCAACGACACCGAGGCTAAATGGAAGGATGCCGTAAAGAAACACGAGTTGCCTTGGCTCCATGTGAAAAGCGAGAAAACTGACGCAACGCCACAGAAATACGCCATAGAGGGCTATCCCACAAAGCTAATCATCAATCCTGACGGCACTATCCATAAAGTCATTGTGGGCGAAGACCCTGCTTTCTACGAAGAACTCGACTCTCTCTTCGGTGCGAAGTGATTCGCCCCGATTTCATAGCATCCACCTGAAAGCCATGGCTATAAAGGTGGATGCTCGTCTTTACGCCTAAAACCGACGCAAAATATTATTGATTTTTGGCTCAAACCACACATTTCTTGCCCATAAAAAACATTTTTGTTAGTTTTTTATGCTTTTTTCTTAATTCTTGTCACCTTTTTCCGTTTCTCGCGTGTATTGAGGATAAAATACAGTCACTATGAACGACAATATTAACATAAACAAGCTTGTTGCGAAGCTACTTCTTGGTGCAGCCACCACCGAGGAGCAACGGCAGCTCGACTCTCTGCTCGCCGAAAGCCCTGAGCTGAAGTCGAAGATTGACAAGATGCTCGACAACCAGGGTTTCGTAGAGCGTTACAGGCAGTTTGCCTCCATTGACATGCGTAAAGCCAAACGGAGATTCTTTGCCATCCACGAATCGCGCCGCAAACCACTATTCGGTCAGCAAGCCGACCTTTGGCTCAAGCGCATTGCAAGCGTGGCAGCCGTTGCTATCCTTTCCTTCGCCAGCTGGCATTTGGTAAAGGAAGCCCATAGCATAGAGAAACCACAAATTGACCAAGAAACCATTGCCGCCATGGAAAAGCTCGAGAAATCCGGCATCAACGAGGCAACGCTTCTCATCCGTGGCACCAAGGCAACCAATGTCAAATCAGCCATTGCCGCAGCGGAGGTGATGAGCAACGGCGAGAAGGCTGCTGAGGAAGTGCAGGCAACTGACAGTCCTGCCGCAACCCTTGTCACCCACCACGACAAGGAGTTCTGGATGGTGCTTGACGACGGTACACATGTCCACCTCAACTACAACTCTACACTAACATATCCACTCCACTTCAACGGTAAGGAGCGTCGTGTCAGCCTCGAAGGCGAAGCGTACTTCTTCGTGGCAAAAGACAACCGACATCCGTTTGTCGTCTCTACACCCTATGGCGATATTCGCGACTACGGCACCGAATTCTGCGTCAATACCAAGACACAACAGGGAAACACCAGCGTGGTGCTCGTAAAGGGGAAAGTGGGTGTTATACCCAACAAGGGAGCGGAGACCATACTACACCCTGGGGAGAAAGCCGAACTGACAGGCAACCATTGGACAACGGTGTCGAAGGTGGACGTAGAGCCTTACGTGGCGTGGAACACCGGTCAGTTTTTCTTTGACGGTTGCACACTGGAAGAGCTGACAACAGTCATCTCGCGTTGGTATAACGTTGAGGTCAACTTCGAATCCGACGACATCAAGATGATGCGTTTCACAGGTGCCCTCAACAAATACGACACCATCCTGCCGACCATTCATGCCATAAAAGAAGTAACGGGGATTGACATCACACTCTCCAATGGCATAATGACCATCAAAGACAACGAATGAACAACAGTATTACATAATTAACAAAAGAGAGAATATGAAGCATTTCCAAACTACCAAAAGGGCTCTTTGCTCACTGCTTTTCGCATTGTGTGCCATCGCCCCATGGACTATTGAGGCTTCGGCACAACGAAGCCCCAATGTGACGATCAAAATGACGTCAGCAACAGTGAAGAACTTTCTCGCCGAGCTGAAGAAGCAGACTGGGCTTGACTTCATCTGCAGCACCGACCTTGCCGAGTCGCTGCCAAAGGTGTCGCTCAAC
>CAMAGM010000116.1 GCA_945833995.1 uncultured Prevotella sp. | reverse complement strand
TGAACTCCCTGAACTCCCTGAACTCCCTGAACTCCCTGAACTCCCTGAACTCCCTAAGCTCCTATTCTTCAGTGTAGTTTCGCAGAATGTTTACGTCACGCTTGATGTTGTAGTTCCTGCCGTCAGCCCCTCGCGCCTTCACCAGCACATAGTACGTGCCGTCCTTCACCTGCTTGCCGTGCCATGTGCCGTCCCATCCGCCGTCGATGTCGGTCCAGTCGTAGATTTTCTGTCCCCAGCGGTTGAAGATGTAGGCATGGAACTCGATTATGCTCCTGTGGTTTGACTTTGCCTTGTAGATGTCGTTGATGCCGTCGCCGTTAGGTGAGAAGGCGTTTGGCATCTCAAGAAGGCTGTTTGCAATGCTCACTGTGATGGTGGCAACAAGCTCGGCTTGCTGTTCGCCAATGGGAGTGACGTAGAGCTGGACAAGGAATGAGCCCGACTCGCGGAACTCGTAGGTGGTGTTCTCCTCGTGGCGTGTGAGGAAGGGCGACTGCTCCCCGCTGCGTGTCAGTCTCCACTCGTAGTCGTATGCCTCACCCTCGGCAAGATTGGTGGGATTGGTGCGGAATGTCACTTCGAGTGGTGCCTGTGCGTCGAGAATGGCATCGGTGGCCTCCTGCTGCTCACCGTCGATGGTGTAGTAGGCGGTCGGATTGAAGTCGGCAAGTGCGGCAAACGTTGAAAAACATGCCGCAAGAAGTGTTAATATGAGCCTTTTTCCCATTTTTCTGCAAATTTATGTGCAAAATTAGTGAATAAAGTTGATTTATCCACTCTTTTTTGGTAATTTTGTACGCGATAACGAGAAAATAATGATTATGAAAGCATTTTTAATACATATTTTGCTGCTTTTGGCAGTAGTATTCATGCCCTCAACAGCCAATGCCGGGGAGATGGTCCAAGGCGGCAAGGTGAGCGTGGGCGTGATGTTGCCGTTGCACGATGTCAATGGCGACGGGAAGCGCATGGTGGAGTATTACCGTGGTGTGCTCATGGCGTGTGACAGTCTGAGGCTGATGGGAATCTCGGTTGACGTGCATGCGTGGAACGTGCCAGAGGAGGCTGACATAACGAAGACCCTGAAGGAGAAGGATGCTGAGAAATGCAACCTCATCATAGGTCCGCTATACTCAAAGCAGGTGAAGCCGCTTGCCGACTTTGCCAAGAAGCACGGCATAAAGGTGCTCATTCCATTCTCCATAAACACTCCAGAGGTGGCTACCAACGACCATTTGTTCCAGGTGTATCAGTCGCCGGAGGAGTACAACGAGCTTGTTATCTCAAGATTCCTCGACAGGTTCAAGGGGCATCATGTGATATTCGTGGATTGCAACGACTCGACGAGCCGCAAGGGCATTTTCACTTTTGGGCTCAGGCGCAAGCTTGAGACCATGGGAAGGGAGTATTCGATAACCAACGTGAAGTCGAGCGAGGAATATTTCACAAAGGCCTTCAGCCGTACGCTGCCCAACGTGGTGGTGCTGAACACAGGACGCTCGCCTGAGCTTAACCTCGCTTTCGCCAAACTCGACAATATGATGGTGAATTATCCTACGCTGAAGGTGAAGATGTTTGGATATACGGAGTGGATGATGTACACGAAATACAACATAGATAACTACTACAAGTATGAGGTACACATTCCTGCGGCATATTTCTACAATGCGCTCTCGTCGCGCACCGCGCGTTTCCAGCAGAAATACCGTTGGAACTTCCATGCCGACATGATACAGGCACTGCCACGGTTTGCCATTACTGGATTTGACCAAGCATTCTACTTCATTAGGGGAATGTTTCTGTATGGCTCGAATTTCGTGGGTGCCCCGGGAACGGTGGGCTACACGCCAACCCAGACACCGCTGAGTTTTGAGCGTGTGGGCGCAGGTGGCGGCTACAAGAACAAGAGCATACTCTTCGTCCACTACCTGCCAGGGCACAAGGTGGAGACAATACACTTCTAAAAATAAACGAAAGATACACATTATTATATATAACAAGGACATGCACAGATTATTACTCTCACTCATATTGTTGATACCGATAGCAGCATCTGCACAGATAGGCGACCACCGCAACGAGCTTGCCGTGGGTGTGAACGGCGGATATGCCATGAGCAACGTAGGCTTTAGCCCAAACATTCCGCAAAAGACATTCGGTGGCAAGACGGCGGGACTTACGGTGCGCTACACCTGCGAGAAATATTTTAAGAGCATTTGCGCCATCGTGGCAGAGCTGAACATAACACAAATGGGATGGAAGGAAGACATAAACGATGCCGACATGCAACCGGTGATAAACAGTGTGACTGGCGAGCCAGAGCTCTACCAGCGACAGCTGACCTACATTCAGGTGCCACTGATGGCACGCCTCGGTTGGGGACGCGAGCGAAACGGCTTTCAGGCTTTCTTCCAGTTGGGACCGCAGTTGGGCTATTTCCTGAAGGAGAAGACGGAGATGAACTTCGAATATGACGACCGCAACATAGCCGACCGTGTGGGAGTGCAGCAGTATGCCTACCAATACAACATGCCCGTGGAGAACAAGTTCGACTATGGCATAGCGGTGGGCTTGGGCTTGGAGTTCTCGAAGCCAAAGATAGGACATTTCCTGCTTGAGGGACGCTACTACTATGGGCTTGGCAACATCTATGGCAACTCGAAGTCTGACGTGTTTGGAAAGAGCAACAACAGCAACATCATTGTAAAACTGAGCTATCTGTTTGATGTCATCAAGACTAAGAATGCGAAAATAAAGTAGAAATAAATTTTTTAATCTTAATATTAATAACAAAAAAACTAAAAGAATTATGTTTGAAGGACAGCCTAAAGGTCTTTGGACGTTGGCATTGGCCAACACTGGCGAGCGTTTCGGTTACTATACGATGCTTGCCGTATTTGCACTGTTTCTGGGAGAGAATTTCGGTTTCGCCGCCGGAACAGCCTCTGAAATCTACACATGGTTTCTCACCCTTGTCTATTTCTTGCCTCTCTTCGGTGGTATGGCTGCAGACAAGTGGGGCTACTCGCGCATGGTGGTAATCGGAATCTTCGTTATGTTCCTCGGCTATCTGCTCCTGTCCATTCCTTTGGGTGGTGGCACTGTGGCTGTAGCGGCAATGGGTGCGGCTCTGATTCTCGTCAGCCTTGGCACTGGTATGTTTAAGGGAAACCTGCAGGTGATGGTGGGCGACCTCTACAACGATGCCCGCTATGCTGACAAGCGCGACTCAGGATTCTCCCTGTTCTACATGCTCATAAACGTGGGTGCGCTTTTCGCCCCTACTGCTGCAATCAAGATTATGGATTGGGCTCAGGTGAGTCTTGGCTATTCAAAGGCAGACTCCTATCACTTCGCCTTTGCCGTGGCTTGTGTGTCGGTAATCGCCAGCATCCTGATCTACTATCTTGGCAAATCTACCTTCAAGCAGGTCCTCACCGTGAAGAAGGCAAAGAAGGCAGCCGAGCAGCCTGTTGAGGAGATGTCGCCGGCAGAGACCCGCGAGCGCATCGTATGCCTCGTGCTTGTGTTTGCTGTGGTGATATTCTTCTGGATGGCATTCCACCAGAACGGACTCACGCTGACGTGGTTTGCCGATGAGTTCACTGCTACGAAGTCTTCAGGCGTTGAGTCGATGGCGTTCAATGTTGCCAACCTCGTGGCTTGCATATTCCTCGTTTACGGTTTCTTTGGCATTTTCCAGAGCGTGACCTCAAAGGCAAAGACCATCTATGGCGTGGTGATTGCCGCAGGTTTGCTCATATTGGGCTACAACTATGTGAACCTCGATGCCGAGATTTCGCTCTCTGCCCCAATATTCCAGCAGTTCAACGCTTGTTTCGTGGTTATGCTCACCCCTGTCAGCATCGCGCTCTTCAGCTGGCTGGCAAGGAAAGGCAAGGAGCCTAAGGCTCCAGTGAAGATTGGCTTGGGTATGTTGGTGGCTGGTGCCGCTTACCTGTTGATGACCGTATCCTCCATCGGACTTCCAGCCACTGACCATCCAAACCATGTGGCAGACGTGACCCCGAACCTGCTTATCTCAACTTATCTCATACTCACGTTTGCTGAGTTGCTCCTCTCGCCAATCGGTATCTCATTAGTGACAAAGGTTGCTCCTCCAAAGTATAAGGGAATGATGATGGGTGGCTGGTTTGTTGCCACGGCACTCGGAAACAAGTTGGTTTCAATTCCAGGACACATGTGGGGTCTCGACCTTACGATAGTTTGGGGCACTCTGATGTGCATCTGCCTCGTTGCAGCATTGTTTATCTTCTCTATCATCAAGAAGCTGAACAAGGTTTGCTGACTTTGTCTGTTGAATTTTGTCATAAAGGGAAAGTGCGTCATTGGTGGCGCACTTTCTTTGTAACATGTCGATGCTGCGTGACTTCGGAATGTGTTCGGGATGTGTTCGAGATGCCTTCGGGATTCGTTCGAGACAGGGTGAAGTGTAACATGTAACATTGTAACTGTTATAAAATTGAGGGACTGTACCTGTGACCCAAAATAATTATTAATATATATATATAATTATTAATAAACTTAAAAGGTATCTGGTTGGGTGTGTGAATTATGTAACGTTACTATGTTACATGTTATCTTTATTCCTCTATGTGGGATAGGGAATGGGCGAAGTTCTTGATGAAGTTGGTCGTCATCTCCGACGGGCAATACTTGAAGTATTGGGCAGAGTGTCTCACTTGCCACATCATTGCCTTGGAGTTGTTTGACTTGACGAAGATGTTTTTCCCTTGGGTGAAATACCATTCGTCGGTGTGGCTGCTGTCGAACTGTAGCAGCTCCTCGGCTGTGGATGCGGTGTTTGTGGCGAGATGTGGCAGATAGAAAGGCAGCTCGTCGTCGCTGAATCCCAGAAGCTCGATGAGCAGCGAAGCCTCAAGCGTGGCAATGCGTTGCAGATGGAGATGGTTGAGCCATTCCTGTAGCTTGACGAAATCGACGTGTGCGCCAATGGTGCGCAGCATCATGCCGAGGTCGATGAGCTGTTTCAGTCTTACCCCGTCGTTGATGATGTAGCGGGCTATTCGAGTGATTTCTATCAGCAGGTTCAGCGTTGGTGGCAATGTCTCTATGCGGATGTCTGCAATCTTGACGTAGGTGGAGTCGCAGCACCGTATCTCGCTCTCTATGATAGACTGTAGGCGGCGGTTGAGAATGGCGTTGGTAAGCCGTTGCATGCGCTGATGGTTCTCTACAGCCATGCCTTTCCAAGTGTAAGTCAGGGTGTAGCGGTCCTGGCGTGAGGCAGGTGTGCCATTGTCCTCTGCCCAGCTGTCTGCCTTGTTGGCTTGTGGCTCGTAGGGGAAGAAGATATCGCAGTCGCCACCAGTACGGTGAGTGGGAATGGGATAGAGTAGGGCGATGGCTTGTCCCTTGAGTAGGATAGGGCGCAGCTTCTCCTTCTGGAAGATTTGGAGAAGTTCTGCCGTGAGGTTGTTCATCCTGAGATTGTCTGCCTCTACCTCGGAGGTATTTTTCTGCCATACCTGCATGAGGTCGTCGGAGATATTGACAAATATGTCGTCGGCACGTTGTTTGATGCCATCGTGGACAAGTGCCGACACTCCGTGCATGAGCGACAGTTGGTAAAGCCGTCGCCATTTCCAATGTGACATTGGCTCTACCGGCTCGTCGTCGCCAAATGTGCCGCTACGCAAAAGCCTCATGAAATTTCTCTCTATAATATCCATTTCTCTCACGTTTTTAGGAATATCGGCGAGGATAGCGCATGAAGATTGCCAAGATGGTTATCACGCCGATAGTCATTGGATAATACAAATAAGGTATGATGCCTATGGGGTTTATCTCCGCCAAACCGGCAGCCATCAGCACTTGTGCACCGTAGGGAATGAGGCCTTGGACGCAGCACGACATGGTGTCGAGTATGCTTGCGCATTTTCGGTTGTCAACGCCAAAGCGGTCGCCAATCCTCTTTGAGAGTTGACCGACGGTGATGATGGCAACGGTGTTGTTTGCAGTGCAGACGTTGACCACGCTGACGAGGGCAGCCACACACAGTTCCGCCCCACGCTTGCTGTTGACATGGCGTGTGAGAGAGTTGATGATGAACTCAATGCCTCCACGCTCCTTTATCAGTTCCAACATGCCTGCAGCCAGCAGGGTGATGATTATTAGCTCGCCCATGCCAATGATGCCGTCGCCCATTGCCTTGAACCAGCCGAAAACATCGAACGAGCCGTCGATAATGCCTATGGCTCCAGTCAAGGCAATGCCAAGGATGAGAACGGCGGTGACGTTCATGCCGAAAATGGCCGTTACAAGGACTATTATATAAGGTGCGACTTTCAGTAGGTTCACCTCTCCTCCGCTGTGCTCACCTGTCATCTCGCTGCCCATGAAGGTGTAGAGCAAAAGCACGATGATGGCGGCAGGGAAGGCGAGGAAAGAGTTGACACGGAACTTGTCGCTCAGTTTGCATCCTTGTGTGGATGTGGCTGTGATGGTAGTGTCGGAGATGAACGAGAGGTTATCGCCGAAGAATGAGCCACCCACTATGACTGCAGTCAGCAACGCCACGTTTGCCCCAATGGATTCTGCCACGCCAGCGGCAATGGGAGTCAGTGCCACTATGGTGCCAACGCTCGTGCCGATGGATAGCGAGATGAAACAGGCTGCTATGAACAGTCCAGCGAGAATCATGCTTGACGGGAGCATGTTGAGGGTGAGGGCAACAGTGGCATCGATGCTGCCCATTGTCTTTGCGCTGTTGGCAAATGCCCCGGCGAGGATGAAAATCCACAGCATGAGCATCATGTTGCTCGTTCCTGCTCCACGGCTGAAGATGTCGATGCGCTTGGCAAGTGGAATGCCTCCACCTATGACAACGGCATAGACGGAGGCAAACATGAATGCCACGGTTATCGGAACCTTGTAGAAGTCACCGGCAATGATGGAGGTGACAAGATAAAGGCACACGAAAACTATCAGTGGGCTAATAGCTATGATTCCCTTCTTGTTCACTACAATTTTCAATTTCTTACAGCGTCACACCATTCTTGAAGATGGAGATTTCGCGATAGTCGTTGATTTCGTTACGGGCTTTCTCGCCACTTGCAACGGAGAGAATCTTGTCGATGAACTCTGGAAGCAGTTGCTCCATCGTCTTGCCCTCGATAAGCTGTCCTGCGCTGAAGTCGATCCAGTTTGGCTTGCGCGCTGCAAGGGTTGGGTTGGTGGCAATCTTCATTGTTGGGACGAATGTGCCGAATGGAGTGCCACGACCTGTGGTGAACAGTACGATATGGCAACCTGCAGAGGCAAGGGCAGTGGATGCCACAAGGTCGTTGCCAGGTGCGGAAAGGAGGTTGAGACCGTCGTTCTGCAGACGCTCACCGTATTCCAGTACGCCGCTTACCATTGCCTTGCCGCACTTCTGGGTGCAGCCGAGGGCCTTGTCCTCAAGAGTGGATATTCCGCCTGCCTTGTTGCCAGGTGATGGATTCTCACCCACTGGCTCGCCGTGGCTGAGGAAATATTCCTTGAAGTTGTTGACCATATCCACCGTCTTGTTGAACAGTTGCTCGCTCTTGCACCTATTCATAAGTATGGTCTCAGCACCGAACATCTCTGGCACCTCGGTGAGAATGGTTGTTCCACCTTGTGCCACGAGCCAGTCGCTGAACTCGCCTACGAGTGGGTTTGCCGTGATGCCGCTGAAACCGTCGCTACCGCCACACTTCAGTCCGATGCGCAGCTTGCTGACAGGCAAGTCGGTGCGCTTGTCCTCGCGGGCGATTGCGTAGAGCTGGCGCAGGATTTCCATACCAGCCTCCACCTCGTCGCCATCAACCTTCTGTGTGACGAGGAACTTTATGCGGTCGTGGTCGTAGTCGCCAAGCAGTTGCTCGAAAAGCTCTGGCTGGTTGTTCTCGCAACCCAAGCCAAGGACGAGCACACCACCTGCGTTGGGGTGAAGCACGATGTCGCGCAAGATGTTGCGGGTGTTCTCATGGTCGCCACTGAGCTGTGAGCAACCGTAGTTGTGGTGCCAGGCGTAGATGGAGTCGATGCCTTCCTCGCCGGTTTCCTTGCGCAGCTGTGCGGCAAGTCGCTCGGCAATGCCGTTCACACAGCCTACTGTAGGCACAATCCATATCTCGTTTCTTGTGGCAACGTCGCCGTTCTTTCTCTGGTAGCCCTTGAATGTGCGTTTCTCGTCAGCAATGTCGAGTCGGTTATCTACAGGCTCGTAGTTGTATGACAGAGTGCCCTCAAGGTTGGTCTTGAGGTTGTTCTCGTTCACCCAGTCGCCAGCCTTCAGGTCTTCCCTCGCATGACCGATGGGATAGCCGTATTTGATGATGTCCTCGCCCTTGGCAGTGTCTCTCAGCAGCACCTTGTGGCCTGCCGGGGTGTCTTGGTTAAGAACGATGGTAGAGCCGTCAACCTCGATTGTCTCGCCCTTACTCATTGGTTGCAGACAAACCACTACAGAGTCTGCCTTGTTGATTTTTAGATAAGTTTTTTCCATTGTAGTTGTATTTTATGTAATGTATAA
>CAMAGM010000115.1 GCA_945833995.1 uncultured Prevotella sp. | reverse complement strand
TTTAATTCTTTAATTCTTTAATTCTTTAATTCTTTAATTCTTTAATTCTTTAATTTCAGCAATGCCTTAGCATTGCTGATAGCCGCCTCTGTGATGTCGCTTCCGCTTAGCATCTGGGCTATCTCACGCACACGGTCGTCGGCACTGAGCTTTGTCATGGTGCTTACCGTAGAGTCGTCCTTGTCCTCCTTATATACTTTATAGTGCGTGGCACCCATTGCGGCAATCTGAGGCAAGTGGGTAATGCTGATTACCTGTCGCTCATTGCGCCCCATCTCGCACATTATCTCTGCCATACGCTCAGCTATCTTTCCACTCACTCCTGTGTCTATCTCGTCGAAGATGATAGTTGGCAACTTCACGGCTCTGCTTATCATCGCCTTCAACGAAAGCATCAATCGGGCTATCTCACCACCCGATGCCACCTGTGCCGCTGGCTGCAGAGGCACATTCTTGTTGGCACTGAACATATATGCCACCTTGTCGGCACCACTGGCACTAAGTTCCGAAGGAGTAAGACTAATGGCGAACTGGATGTTGGGCATTCCAAGCGACACGAGCCTGTCACGAATTCCAGTCTCCACAAGCTTCGCTGCTTTCTGGCGAGCCTTGGTCAATATGGCAGCCTTGTCGATCGTTGCCTTGCGGGCCTTGTCAACGGCAGCCCTCATTTCCTTCAAGTCCTCGTCACCATTCTCAATGCCGGAGAGTTGAGCCTTAAGGTTGTCGCGTATCTCTATCAGTTGTACGATTGTGTCGCAATGGTATTTCTTCTCAAGAGCATAAATCTTGTCGAGCCGGTCGTTGATACTATCGAGTTCCTTAGGGTCGAAGTCAACCTCCTCGAGTTGTCCGCCTACCTCGTCGGCAATATCCTTCAGGTCTATATAGTTGGCATCCATCCTGCTTGCCAGTTCTCCCGCCTTTGGCATAACAGCCTCTATGGAATGTAAGGCATTTATTGCCGTACGCAGACTCTCTGTCACTCCACCAGTTTCGCCCGAAAGGGCATTGTCTGCCTGATAGAGCGCAGTCTTGATATCCTCATAATGACTCATCTGTGTGGATTGTGCCTCAAGCGTCTCCTGCTCGTCGGCAACGAGGTTTGCCTTGTCAAGCTCGTCAAACTGATACTGTAGGAAATCGGAATTGGACTTGTCTGACGCTATTCGGTTCTCAAGCTCACTAAGCTGCGAGCTTTTCTCCTTATACTCAGCGTATGCCTTCTCGTAGTCGGACAGTTCTTTCGTGTCGTCGGCAATAATGTCAACCACCTCCATCTGGAAATCCTGCTTGCCGAGCAAGAGGTTTTGGTGCTGGCTATGGACATCGATGAGCTGTTCGCCGAGTTCCTTCAATACCGATAGAGGCACAGGTGTGTCATTCACAAACGCACGGCTCTTTCCTGCAGCAGTTATCTCACGGCGAATGATGCAGTCGTCGGGATCATACTCCACGTCGTTGTCGTCGAAGAATTGTTCCATTCCATACCTCGAAAGGTCAAAATGTGCCTCAATGACGCACTTGTCCGCCCCACCCTTTATGAGTTTGGAGTCGGCACGCTGTCCTTTCAGCAGTCCAATGGCTCCAAGGATGATGCTCTTTCCCGCTCCCGTCTCACCAGTGATGACGGAGAAGCCCTCGTTGAACTTCATGTCAAGACGCTCAATGAGCGTGAAATTGCGTATATATAATTGTTTCAGCATAATTCAAAACTCAAAATTCTAAACTCAAAACTCCTAACTCAAAATTCAAAATTCTCAATTTCTCACCTTCTCCCAACTGTCACCTTGCGAGGCATTGATTCCCATAAGCAAATCATAGACCTGTTCCTTCTCCTTTTGGGTTCCCTTGCCTTTGTAGATGCTTGTAAGCTCGTCACGCTTGTAGTCGGTCCATATCTGTGGGAGCAGACTAAGCGGACGGTTATCGTGGGCTTTCTTCAGCCCATTCATCAAAGCCTCGGTAATCTGTGTCCTGCCTCGCTCAGCATTGTTCGCCATCTCGTCAAGTCCAAGACGATAGTAGTCGTACTGCAACTGTCGGAAAGGTTTCATCGGCTCCTCAAGATAGTCGTTTATTATGGCAAAACGGTTGCGACTGTCGTCAAAGGCTTTCCAACCCGAGAAATTGAGGTTCTGCGCATTGTTCACCAGATTATAGCAACGCTGCAGGACATCAGTTCCTCCTAAGGGAGAAAAACTGTCAAGGTCGATACCTATGATGAGATAGGCATAATAGGCGACAAGCGCCGTCAGCTGGTTATCGACGGTCTCATCGTTGAAGTTGAGCTGGTCAAACTCTGCAAACTCGAAATTGAAGTTGGCATCCTTGTTGTTGTATAACGTTGTGGTATATTGGCTGTTATAGACAGGTCGGTTTGCCTGTATCAGAGCCGTACACTCAAATGTGCCAGTAGTCTTGTCATATTTGTCAACGGTGATGTTGAAATTGCATACTATACGCTCGTTTTTCTGGAACTGCAACTCAGTCCATTGGCGGTCGTTGACAAACTGTTCAAGCGTCTGTTGCAAATTGTCGAAGACACTCTTGTCCGTAGTGCCCACCTTTTGGGTGTTGACGACTACCTTTGCCGCCAATTCCTGTGCCTTGCCTTTCTGTGGGAAAAGCAAGGCAAAGAAAACTGTAAATATGGTGAGCACCGACTTCATTGTTTTGCCACATCTATAAATATTAGAAAGGCAGCGGCTCTGGCATCACCTCCACCAAATAGTCTATGATGTCGCTTGCCACTTCCGACTTCGGCTTACGCCCATATTCCCTTATCCCGTCAGCCGACAGTATCTTTATCTGATTCTCGTCGCTCTTGAAACACGTTCCCTCGTTCCGCAACGAGTTAAGGACAATGAAATCAAGGTTTTTCTTCCTCAACTTCTCTGTGGCATGCTGTTCCTCGTTGTCGGTCTCCAGTGCAAAGCCTACCATCACCTGGTTCTCGTCCTTCATTTTTCCAAGCGAAGCCGCTATGTCGGGATTTGGAGCAAGCTCAATGGCAAAACCGTCGTTGCCTCGCTTTATCTTCTTGTCTGCAACGGCAATCGGACGGAAGTCTGCCACTGCGGCGCAGAGTATGGCGGCGTTGGCGCCCTTGAAGCGCTCGTGGCAAACATCGTACATCTCCTGACAGCTCTCCACGTCAATGCGGTTGATGTTCTCATGCCTGCAAGTCAGTGCCACAGGTCCCGTTACGAGATCGACCTTCGCCCCTCTGCGAGCACACTCCTCAGCCAAGGCGAATCCCATCTTTCCGCTCGAATAGTTTCCGATGAAGCGCACTGGGTCAATCTTCTCGTATGTGGGTCCCGCCGTTATGAGTATTCTGCCATATTTCAGGTCTTTTTCCTTCTCCTCAAAGAAATCGTCAAGAGCCTGCACGATAACCTCCGGCTCCTGCATGCGCCCCTTGCCCTCAAGCCCACTGGCAAGGAATCCGCTGGCAGGCTCGATTATGTGGTTGCCGTAGTTGCTCAGGATTTTGAGGTTACGCTGTGTGGAGGGATGTGCATACATGTCGAGGTCCATAGCAGGGGCAATGAACACTGGAGCCTTCATAGACAAGTATGTCGTGATGAGCATATTGTCAGCCACACCATGTGCCATCTTTCCAATCGTCGCAGCAGTGCATGGCGCTATGAGCATGGCATCAGCCCACAAGCCGAGCGACACATGGCTGTTCCATGTGCCGTCGCGTTGTGAGAAGAACTCGCTTATGACGGGCTTTTGCGTCAGTGCCGACAGCGTAATAGGAGTGATGAACTCCTTTCCCGCCGGTGTTATCACCACTTGCACCTCCGCACCCCTCCTCACAAGCTCGCGTATGACATAACAAGCCTTGTATGCAGCTATCGAGCCCGTGATGCCAAGAACAATCTTTTTACCCTTCAGCATATCTACATCATTTTGCTCTCACGCAAGCGGATACGCGTAAGCACCTGCTTGGTGTTGTTGGTGAAATCGCTCGAAAGCATCCAACTGAAATAGCCAGGATCATAGCGGAGTACGCTTGACACCTCCTGTCCCTTATATTTTCCGAAGTTGAACACCTCTACCCTCACAGGATTGCCGCCGGCATCGAGCACCGTTGCTCCATTGGCATCCTTCTTGTCAGCCATGATTATGCGACCTGCGAAATCCACATTGTCGTTCTGCTTAGAGAAATCGGCAAGGAACTGCATGTCGTTCTTCAGGCGACGCTCCGGTTCTGGCTCATTCTCCTCGCTGTATTTGTCAAGCTCGCCCATCAGTACACGGTAGGTTGCCTCGGTGTCTTGGTCGGCACGGTGTGCCTCGAAGTCCTCCTCCATTTTCCTGCCACAATAGAACTTATAGGCTGCGGCAAGATTGCGGCGCTCCTGCTTGCGGAATATAGCCATGGCATCAATCATGCGGCACTTGCTGAAATCGAAATCAATGCCAGCACGGAGGAACTCCTCGCACAGCATTGGAATATCGAAATTGTTTGAGTTGTAGCCCGCCAAGTCACAACCCTTGAACTCCTCCGAAAGGTGTGGGGCAAGTTGCTTGAAGGTTGGCTTGTCGGCAACATCGGCATTAGAGATGCCCGTCAGCTCGGTAACAAACTGCGGAATGTCTATCTCTGGATTGATGGTAAGGTTCTCCCTCTTCTCCTCACCATTGGGCATTACCTTTATATAAGATAACTGAATGACGCGGTCCTTCACCATGTCAAGTCCCGTTGTCTCAAGGTCGAATATGACCAATGGTTTCTTTATGTTGAGTTTCATTAATCCTTAATTCTTAATTCTTAATTTTTAATTCTTAATTCTTAATTATTATTCATTAATGAGCATTGGCATCATGAGCATCAGCACATCCTGATTCTCGGGCTGATTGCCAGGAACGACAATACCCGCACGACTTGGGTCGGAAAGGCGTATTACGACATCCTGACTGTCGAAGTTGTTGAGAATCTCTATAAAGGCGCTGCCCTTGAAACCGATACTCATTGTCTGTCCCTCATACTCGCACGACATTTTCTCCGTAGCCGTCTTTGAGAAGTCGAAGTCCTCAGCGTCGAGCTGCAGGATGCGGCCATCGATATGGAAACGTATGAGGTTGCTTGAGTCGCTTGCGAAAGGCTGCACGCGCTTCAATGCGCTAAGCAATGTCTCTCGGTCTATCTGCAGACTGTTTGGATTGCTCTGAGGAATCACGGAGTTGTAGTTGGGATACTTGCCCTCTATCAGTCGGCAAACGAGTTTCGTGTCACTGAAAGTAATCTCTGCGTTGCGGTCGTCGAACTTGATGCTTACGATGCTTGCATCCTTTGCGAGCATGTTCTTCAATATCGTGGCAGGCTTCTTGGCAAGGATAAACGATGCCTCAGCGTCTCTCTTTATGTCATACAGTTTGTTCCTTACCAACTTGTGTCCATCGGTAGCCACTATAGAGAGGCACTCCTGGTTGATGTCGAAATATATGCCGTTCATCACTGGACGCAGGTCGTCCTGTGCCGTAGCGAAGATTGAGCGGTTGATGTTCTCGGCAAGAAGCGCCGAGACTATGTCGATAGAAGCAGCACTCTCGCTGACCGTCTGTGCCTGTGGGAACTCATCGGCACTCTCGATAGGCAGCGTGAACTGTCCGTTCTGATATATTATTCTGACGTTCATGTTGTTCTTGTCCACCTCGAAAGTGAGAGGCTGCTCAGAGAATCCCTTCACCGCCTCAAGCAGGTTGTGGTTCTCTATGGCGAAAGAATCGTTGTCGTCACACTCGCTGAGCTCAATGCTCGTTGACATCGTGTTCTCGCTGTCAGAAGCTGTAAGATAAAGGGTGTTGCCCTCAGTCCTGAAAATGAAATCAGCCAATATTGGCAAAGAATTCTTGCTGTTGATGACTTTTGCCAAGGCAAATAGTTTGCTGCTTAACGCAGTGCTTGATAGTGTAAACCTCATATTTATTTTCGTTTTATATTTTTATTGTTCAGTTATGGACTACAAAAATACAAAAAATTGGCGTTATGGCAAAAATATTGCCGAAAAAGTTGCATAAATTAAAACTAATTTGTAATTTTGCGTGATGTTAAGGACAAAACAACAACAATAAATAAAATCATTTATGGAAATTACAGGAAAAATCATCGCCGTACTGCCGGCTCAGGGTGGCGTGTCACAACGCACTGGTAACCCTTGGAAATCACAAGACTATGTGATCGAGACACATGACACCTATCCAAAGAAATGTTGTTTCAGAGTATTTGGTGAGGATAAGATAAACCAGTTCAACATCCAGATGGGTGAGGAAATGACTGTCTCGTTCGACATCGACTGCCACGAGTATCAGGGACGCTGGTTCAACGATATCCGCGCATGGGCAGTAAACCGCAACATCCAGCCTGCCCCAGGTATGCCAGTTGCTGCTCCTATGCCAGGTGCCCCAATGGCAGCCGCACCAGCCGCCGCTGCTCCTGCAGCCGCTGCCGCACCATTCCCTCCCGCTCAGGAGCCTGCCGACACTGACAACGGAGACGGACTGCCGTTCTAAATCGCTTTTCGATTTAGAAATTAAAGAATTAAAGTATTAAAACATTACAGTTCATTGAACAATCAAAAAGAAGGCTGCGCAAATGAGAGCGCAGCCTTCTTTAATTTTTTAATATTTTAATTGACTTCGTCGAACTTCGTTTCTTTAATATCAATTTGCGCCGAAGCGCAAATTGAATTACTCCTCGCTCCAGTCCATCTTGGTCTGGCGAACGTAGGTCTTGTAGCGCTGCTGTGCCATCTTCTGAGCCTCAGCAAACAGCTCCTCAGCCTCGTTAGGATAAGCCTTCTTCACTGACAGGTAGCGAACCTCGCCCATGAGGAAGTCGTGGAACTTGCTCCAGTCTGGCTCCTTAGAGTCGAGTGAGAATGGATTCTTGCCCTCAGCGGCGAGCTGTGGGTTGTAACGCCACAAGTGCCAGTAACCGCACTCAACGGCACGACCTTCCTCAGCCTGGCTCTTACCCATGCCGCCCTTGGCCTTCAGACCGTGGTTGATACATGGAGCATAAGCGATGATGAGTGATGGTCCGGGATATGCCTCAGCCTCGCGGATGGCCTTGAGGCACTGAGCCTGGTCGGCACCCATGGCAATCTGAGCTACATATACATAACCGTAGGTAGTGGCAATCATACCGATGTCCTTCTTCTTGATACGCTTACCCTGAGCAGCGAACTGAGCGATGGCGCCAAGAGGAGTAGCCTTTGAAGCCTGACCACCAGTGTTAGAGTAAACCTCAGTGTCGAGAACGAGGATATTTACGTCTTCACCGCTTGCGATAACGTGGTCGAGACCGCCGTAACCGATGTCGTAAGAAGCGCCGTCACCACCGATGATCCACTGGCTGCGCTTTACGAGATAGTGGTCGAGGGTCTGCAGTTCCTGACATACAGGACAGCCCTTGGCAGCGCTCTCAGCAATCAGTGGCTTCAGCTTAGCGGCAGCAGCCTTAGAAGCCTCTGCATCGTCCTTGCCGGCAATCCACTCGCGGGCAGCTTCCTTGTATTCCTCAGAAACCTTGTCGCTCTCGAGCATCTCACCGAGCAGCTTCTCTACGCGCTCCTTCATCTTCTTGTTACCGAGCACCATACCGAGACCGAACTCGCAGAAGTCCTCGAACAGTGAGTTGTCGAAGGCAGGACCCTGACCCTTGGCGTTGGTGGTGTAAGGTGTTGATGGGATAGAAGCAGAGTAGATCGACGAGCAACCTGTAGCGTTGGCGATAATCTCACGGTCACCGAAGAGCTGAGAAATCAGCTTGACGTAAGGAGTCTCACCGCAACCAGAGCAAGCGCCTGAGAACTCGAACAGAGGCTGAGCGAACTGAGAGTTCTTCACATTGCTCTTGATGTCAACGAGATCCTGCTTGCTGGTAACCTTCTTTGTGAGGTAGGTCCAGTTGGCAGCTTCCTTCTGCATGTCGGCGTTGTCTGGGTTGAATGGAACCATGGTGAGAGCCTTGCCAAGCTTTGGATTGCCTGGGCAGACATCAGCACAGTTACCGCATCCGAGACAGTCGAGAACAGATGGCTCGATAACGAAGTGCATGCCCTTCATGGCAGCAGGAGCCTTCATCTCAAGAGATGCACCCTCATAGCCACCAGCGAGTTCCTCGTCGGTCAGTACAAACGGACGGATAGCTGCGTGAGGACAAACGTAAGAACACTTGTTACACTGGATACAGTTAGCTGAGTTCCAAGCAGGAACGAATGCCTCTACACCACGCTTCTCATACTGTGCAGTACCGGTCATCCAAGTACCATCGACAGTGTCGTGCTTAACGAAGTCAGAAACCTTCAGCAGGTCACCAGCCTGAGCGTTGATAGGACGAACAAGCTCCTTAACGAATGCGGGTGCGTCGTCCTCCTTGACAGCGTCGTCGGGAAGGTTAGCCCATGCGGGGTCAACAGCGAGAACCTTGTACTCACCACCGCGGTCAACGGCAGCATAGTTCATGTTGACAACGTCCTCACCCTTCTTGCCGTAAGACTTCACGATGAACTTCTTCATCTGCTCGATGGCAAGGTCAACGGGGATAACCTCAGAGATGCGGAAGAATGCAGACTGGAGGATGGTGTTGGTGCGGTTGCCCAGACCAATCTCCTGTGCAATCTTGGTGGCGTTGATATAATATACCTTGATGTTCTTCTGGGCGAACACGCGCTTCACCTTGTTAGGAATGAAGTTGATGAGCTCCTCGCCGTCGAAGATTGTGTTCAGCAGGAATGAGCCATTCTCGCGGATACCACGGGTAACATCGTACATGTGCAGGTAAGCCTGAACGTGGCATGCCACGAAGTTAGGTGTGGTGATCTGGTATGTAGAGCGGATAGGCTCGTCGCCGAAGCGGAGGTGTGAACAGGTGAAACCACCTGACTTCTTTGAGTCGTAAGAGAAGTAAGCCTGGCAGTGCTTGTCGGTGTTCTCAC
>CAMAGM010000114.1 GCA_945833995.1 uncultured Prevotella sp. | reverse complement strand
AAGATTTTTTTCTTTTTTTTGCTCTTTACGAGTCAACCTATTTCAGTACAAGACAGCGCAGTTCGTTGAGCTTCTCCTGCACCGTGTCGTTCACTCGTCCAAACAGGTCGTCCTGGCCGTCAAACTGGCTGATGTTGTCGCTCATGGTCACGGTGTATGTGCTATAGACCTGGTTCACTTCCTCGTATAGCTTGCGTTTCTCTTCCGTCATGCGTTTCAGTTGCGCCTCGGGCACTCGCTGCAGGCTCAGTGTGTGGCCTTCGGTCAGTGCTATCTTCATGGGCAGCCCTCCTGTCCTGCAGTGTTCCGCCATTTCCTCCATCACGGGGTCTATGTTGTCAGCCTCTATGCAGAGCGACTTTCGCTTCTCGGTCCCGTTCTGTCCGCCATGCTTGCGTTTCGGCTTTATGCCCAGGTCGGAGTCTTTTGGCACTGTGTAGCGTACGTAGGCTGCGGCGTAGGTGTTTCTCAGGCTTTCCTTCAGTGGCGTGAGGAACTTGTCGCCTGTGCGTCCCATGTTCGGGTAGCCCACGTAGAAGCCCACTTCCTTTATCCGGTTGCCGTAGAGGCGCACGATGTTCTCGAAGGTGTTTTTCTGCCACACCGGCTCTATGCGCATTCCCACGTTGTAGTGCCTGCGGAGCACGTCTCCGATGGATGCCTGTAGGATGTTCTTCACGGTGTCGGTGTCGTTCCATGCCCTTGTGCGCTCTATGAGTATGCGTTGCTGGTCCTTTCGGTTGTCTATTATCACCAGTGCCGATGGCTCGTCGGGCTGCAGCATGCGCTTGAAGTCCACCTCGCGCATCTGTTGCCTGGGGTTGGCTATGCGCATCATGTAGTAGCCGTCGGTGGGCCAGCCGTAATGTGGCAGTAGCATCTTGAAGTAGTATTGTTTCCTGTTGTGGTAGAATGAGAGGCATTTCTCGTAGTTGCCTTTTTCCCTGCTCGACTGTCTATAGCTCACGAAGTGGCGCTCCAAGTCGGTGGTGAGTATGCGGTCTATGAGTTCCTGATGCCTTTCCATGTTTTCCAGTGCCATGCGGTCAACCTCCTCCAGTTGTCCACTGAACATTTCCTGCTCTCGTCTTGGTGTCATGTCGGGTCGGATGGGGCAGCACTGGTAGTTGTAGAGTGTGAATTCGGTCATTATTGTGGGTGTTTGTCGGTTTTTCTGTTGTCTATTATTGTCAATACTGTCTGGTAGGTTTCCTCTGAGGCGAAGGCACTGTCGGACGTGCCGAACTTGACGAAAAACCTCTTGCTGAGGTATTTGTCTTTCGACTTTTCCTCGAAGAATATCGCACGCAGGTGCGACACCGATGGGGTGAGCACTCCTTGGTCTGCCATCACGCCTATGAGGTTGAGCACGAGGTGGAGGTTGTAGCCGTTGGTCTTGACGATGTGTTGCGGGTCGTCCTCCTTCAGGTCGTCGTCGTGGAGCGTGTTTGTTATTTTTGTGGTTTCTCCCATGGCCTGCAGTATCTGCTCGTTTCTCAGCAGGTCGTCCCAGATGCCGTAGAAGGCCTCCTCGCTCCAGTCTTCGGCGAGTGCGTTGTCGAAGGCGAGAGCCGCGCTGAAATAGTCGGTCACGGCCTTCATTCTGTCGTGCAGCTGCTGCATCTTTGGGGCAAGCCGTGGCTTGAGGTGAGGCTTCAGCACGTCCTCCTCTGGCACGAAGTTGCCCATTGCCTCCTCCTCGTCCTCGCCCTTGTAGTAGCCGTTGGTGATGGCTGCCACCATTTTCAGGTCGCTGCACTGCAATGCCATCCTCCTTATGTTGTCCATGATGCGCTCGTATGGGTTCTCCATTCCGTCGGGATAGCTTGCCAAGCGCATGCCCAACGCCAGCAGCACGCAGGTGACGCTGCGCTCCACCTCCTCGTCGGTGCGTGCTCGCTCCCTGTGTTCCGTGCCGTCGCTCCAGATGCTGTAGAACTGCCTGTATCGTCCCCTGAGCCTTGAGCGCTCCACGGTCACGAAGCGGTCGGGTCTGACGGCTGCCGCCAGCAGTCGCTCCGTCTCCAGCACCTCGCTCCACAGCTCGGGCGCACGCAGTCCGCCCTTTATTGCCTCATGGTCCTCCACAGCCGTCAGGATGGCGTTGTAGAGTTCGTATTGCTGGCTGTATTCGTTGTGTTTGTCGTAGATTTCCTGTTCTGTCATTCTCTTCATAGTACACAAAAAATAGATTGTTTCACATACAAGGTGCAAAGGTAGTTTTTTCTTCCCAAATATGCAAGACTTTGCCCGATTATTTTTTTTGCATGGACGAAATTCATAGCAAGTTCATACTTCGTGGTCAGATTTTCATACTTGCTCATACTTCCCCTCGGTTTCTCATACTTGGCAATGGTTGGAGGCATGGGAAAAATACTTGCGCTATGACTTGGTATGAACCATGGTTTGGCGTTTTTCTTGCTGATTTCCAAGTAAATGCAGGTGCTGAAAAGCGAAATTGAACCTGCTGCGAGAACGATAAAAAACATAAGTAACATGAACGAAAAAGCAAGACCACCATGGCACTACCAGAGCACAACCCCAAGGAAGAGTTCATCGCCTTCCGCAACTCCACGCCATACGTCCGCAAGAGGTCCTCCGACGCGCGACGCCGTTTCCTCGAAAATCTCAGCACCGAGATTGCCAAGGAAATGCAACGTAGGGCAAATGCCAAAGAGAAAACAAGTTGAACGAATAAACACCATCAATTATGCAAAACCTATTTAAGATAGTAAGTCAGACAGAGCCCGTGACCATCAACACGCAGAACGGACAGATGCAGAAATCTACCCTTGTGCTGCAGGAAGTGGGCGGCAAGTATGCCGACACGTTCGTGGCAGCCCTCATAGGCAATCAGGTGAAGTTCTTCAAGGGCGACACCGTGTGGGCGGCATTGCGCTTCAGCTGTCGCGACTACAACGGCAACACCTTCCAGGACATCACAATCCAAGACATTGTTTCATTCTCAAAACATTAATCATTATGACAAACATCACAATTTTGAACACCAACATCTCCTGCATCCTACAGCAGGACAACGAAATCGGTCTGAACAAGTGCTACGCAGGCATCTTCTCAAAAAGCGGCAACGCGCTGAAGTTTGAGGAGGCAATACGCAAGGGACGCGCGCCACGCAACCCAAAGCTGTTCGACGGCAAGTACATCACCCTCGTCAGAAAGACGAACGGCAAGTACCAAATCCACGCCAAGACCCTCCACTTGGAGAACGGCTTCAACCCCGCAGCCATTGCACTGGGCTACTATCAGGAGGTGAGCAACGCACTGAAGTTCGTCAACTAAAAAACGCGCAGAGAGATGAACATCGACTATTGCCCAAACTGCACAAGGCTTCCTGTTACGCTCACCCGCGAACAATTCGAGCAGCTCATTCGCGAACCATGGCTCAAAGCCATCTGCGACGAGATAGCTGCGGGCAACCTCAACCGAAAGCGCGACCTGCCAGCCGTCTGTTGGCAGGCGAGCTTCGGCGGAGAGAAACGCAGCAACAAGACCGCACGCCCATCTGGACTCTTCGCCCTCGACATCGACCACATCGACCAGCCCGACACGCTGTTCCACACCTTCGAGCATAGGCTGAGGGAACTGGGCATCTACATTGCGCACAAGACCCCCTCCACCAAAGGCATGAGAGTGGTGGCACTATGCCGACCCGATTTTGAGACCATTGCCGAAAATCAGGCGTGGCTTGCCCGTGAGCTGAATGTGGAGCACGATGCCTGCACACGCGACCTCGCGCGCCTCTCGTTCCTCGTGCCCGAAAGCTATTTCTACTTCTACAATCCCGAGGTGTTCGACTTGGAAATTGATGTGGAAAAGGTAAAAGAGGAGAAGAGGGAAGAGGTGAGGGAAGAGCCCCCCACCAAAGCCCCTCTCGCATTCCGTGGCATCGCTTACTCCCACATCGTGGAGAAACTGATAGAGCGCACCGGGGGCACGCCCTACGAGGGAGAGCGCAACAACCGCCTCTACCTCATCTGCCGCCTGCTGGCAAACATCACCGACCGGCAGCCCGACCTCATATTCCAGGTCTGCCCACGTTTCGGACTCAGCGAGGCTGAGGTGAGGGCGTGCTGCGAGTCGGCATGCAAGTCGGCAAGGACGGAGAAGCTGCCCTACGTGCTCTATAAAGTGCTGTGCGAACTCGGCATTGCCCCCGCTTCCACCTCATCCCAACCTTCCAACGAGGAAGAGGCTAAGCCAGCCGCCCCTGCGCCCACAATGCCTCAGACGTCGCACCTGCCACCGCTCATCAGGGAGTTTGTGGTCACCGCCCCCGACGATTTCAAGCCTGCCACTGCCATGTGTTGCCTCCCGATATGCGGTTTCCTCGGCAGCCGACTCCGCGCCCGCTATCTCGACGGCGACCTCCAGGCACCCTCGTTCATAGTCAACATCATTGCCCCTGCAGCCAGCGGAAAAGGCTCGCTGCTGCGCATACCCGACATCTGCTTGGAGAAGGTCAGGGCAAAGGACGACGAGGGACGCGAGCAGGAAATGGAGTATATGAGGCAGATGAAGCTCAACAAGAACCAGAAGAAGCAGATGGAAGAGCCACAGCCCATAGTGCGCGACATACCAGCCAAGGTGTCGGTGGCACAGCTGCTGAAGCGGATGGTGCAAGCCCGCGGACTACACCTCATCAGCATATCGCCCGAGGCTGACACCCTCACCAACTCCAACAAGTCGGGAGTGTGGGCGCAGAAGTCAGACATCTACCGTGTGGCACAGGATGCCGACGGCGGACGCTACGGTCAGGACTACAAGTCGGACGTCTCCTTCTCAGCCACCTGCAAGATGCGCTACAACCTGCTGACACTCGGCACACCGGGAGCCATAGCAAGGGCTTACCCCGACGTGGAGGACGGACTCATCACGCGTTGCATAATGGTGGAGCTGCCATCGCAGTTTGGAAAGGCAATGCCAGTGCGCAAGCCCTTCACCCCAGGTCAGCTTAGAGTGGTGAAGGAGCGGGTGGATGCACTCATGGCGGTATGCCAGGACGCGGGCGGCAACGTGCTGCCAGAGCACCATCTCAACCTCCAGTGGCTCAATAGTGGCTTGGAGCAATGGATTGAGCGACAACGCCTTCAGGCCATCCGCGACGAGGACTACGCCCGCGACCAGTTTATGCGCCGAGCCGCACAGATAGGTTTCCGCGCCGGCATGGTGGTTGCCTTCCTCTGGGGAAACCTCAACCGCGAGCGCAAGGACTACACCTTGGAGTTTGCCGTATGGGTGGCTGAGACCATCCTCCACACGCTCCACAGCCGCTATGCCACCAAGGCGCAAGAGCAAGCTCTGCAGTATGAGGCTCCCGTGGCACGCCGCTATCCATCGCTCTTCGAGGCCATGAGCGACGTGTTCACCGCCACCGACCTGCAAAAAGCCGTACGCTCGCAAGGCATCCACTCGCCCCTGAAGAGCATCATCTTCCGATGGACCGACAACCACCTCATAGAAAAGCAAGGCGACACATTCGTAAAGCTCACAAAATGACGGTTACACGGTTACCTCGGTTACCTCGGTTACCTCACATGTTTTTATTTTCACAACTAAAAAATTTCATCTTATGACAATCACAATCCAACGCACCTACACCAAGGGGGAGATAACGGAGGGGCACGTCACTATTGACGGACAGCGCATCTGCGACACGCTCGAAAACTCTTTCTCCCTACTCGCGCCAGGGACTTACGAAATTGAGCTGCAGAAGTGCAAGCAGTATGCACGAAAGATGATTATCGTGAAAACCGATAACTCACCTCTCAACTCTAATCTCTCACCTCTCACCCCTCACTCCTCACCTCTACAAATGTGTTCCGACTGCCCACGGCAGAGGCTCGTGTACTCCAACACAAAGCTGCCCCGCGTCTGTCCGCAGCTGAAGCCGGGGAACGGCATCCACAACCGCCACGACGGCTCAATACTCGTTGGCACCCGCGGCAGCCTCGGATGCATAGTCCACCCCCGCGAAGCCTTCAACACCATCTTCGAGCGCATTCGCAAGAACGTGGAGCGGGGAAGGGAAGTGACACTGGAGATAATTTAGGAGCAAAAAACAATATTATGCGACTGACAAGACATTTCAAATTGTCGGAGTTCACACGCTCCGAAACTGCCTCACGTTTGGGCATCGACAACAGTGTGAGAGACCCGCAGGTGGTCAACAACCTGAGACGGCTGTGCGAAAAGGTGCTGGAGCCGCTGAGGCAGCACTTCAACGTGCCGATAGTGGTCAGCTCCGGCTACCGCTGCGCAAGGCTAAATGCCGCCGTGGGAGGGGTGCCAACCAGCAACCATCTCACGGGTTGCGCAGCCGACCTAAGGGTGCCGTCGGAGGCAGTGGCAAGACAGTGGTTCAGCTGGCTGAAAGCCAACGTCGAATACGACGAGCTGATCATGGAGCGAACCTCACGCAGCTCCTTGCCATGGATTCACGTTGCTCTGCGACCCACAGCCAACCGCCGAAAGACACTGTTTTTAATTAGAAGTGAGGAGTGAGGAGTGAGGAGTGAGGAGGGAGGAGTGAGGAGGGAGGAGGGAGGAGAGAGGAGTGAGGAGAGAGATTACCGCCCTCTACCCTCTTTCCTCTACCCTCTAAACGTAGTCTATATCTCTACCGCCACACCTGCTATAATCCACGTGCCTGGCTGTTGTACGCAGCCGTAGTCGATGTAGGTCTTGTCGAAGATGTTGTTTGCTTCGAGATAGAGCTTGTATGTTGGGGCTGTCCACGAGAGGCGGGCATCCACTACGCTGTAGGGGCTGTAGTCCCTGACGGTGCCGTCGAAGTCGGTGTAGATACCGCGGCGGTCCTGCCAGCGGAAGTTGACGCCAAGGTCGAGGCGGCTCCAGATGTTGAGCTGTAGGTTGGCAACGAGCTTGTGGCGCAGGTATTCGAGCGAATACTTGCTCTCCACAGACGAGTCGATGTCCTTGTCCTGGAACAGATAGTTGTAGGAGGCGTTGAACGACTTGAGCACACTCTGGGTGGGCATGAGCTGACGGAAGTTGAACGCCAGCTGAGCCTCGAAGCCCGTTGCCTTCACCTCGGTGAAGTTCACCGACTGCCATGGCGCGTCGGGACCGTCGGCGGTGTAGCGAATCCAGTCTATCATGTTCTTCCAGTTGTTGTGATAGACGCTTGCCTGAGCCGTGATGCCGTGGTCGGCATACTTCACTCCTGCCTCAAGCGCGCTTATTTCCTCGGGCTTGAGGTTCTTGTCTGCCACGTGTCCGCCCACGGAATAGTAGAGCTCGGTGACGGAGGGCATGCGGAGCGAGGTGTTGTAGCTGGCGAAGAGCTTCAGTGCGTCGCCTATTCGATAGCTTGCGTCGATGCCTGGATATACCTTCATGCTCATGCCGTTCCACGAGTTCTTCACCGCCACGAGACCTGCCGAGAGGGTGAAGCGGCGGAGCAGTATGTTGTGCTCCAGCACGAAGCTGATGTTCGTGCGGTTGATGCCGTGGTCGTAGTATCGGTCGGTGCCGCTGATGTGGTGCGGATTGTCGAGCGGCTCGCCAAGGTTTCCGCTCAGGAGATCCTCGTTGCGCAGCTCTGCGCCCAAGGCGGTGCGTCCGAGAGCCCAGTCGAAATAGCCGTTGAGGTTCACGCCGAAGATGTCGGTGCGGTGGTAGTTGAACGGATATTTGTCGGCAGCGTCGCGGAACAGCTCGAAGCGGTCGTAGCTGTGGTTCCAATAGATGGTCGGCTTGATGTGGAACTTGCCCTTCTTCGTCTCTGCCTGCAGTGCGGTGTAGGTCTTCAGCGTGTGCTCAAACTGGTCGTCCCATTTTGCGCCGTAGAATGTGTTTGAGCCATAGTCCTTGGTGCTCAGTCCTGCATGCCAGCTGACGTTGATGTCGTCGTCGCTGTACATTCCCTGATAGAACGCCCTTCCTCCGCTGTAGTCGGCGTTCAGGCCGCCTGCGCTGTTGCGCTGATAGCCGTCGGAGCGTGTGTAGCTGCCCGAGACTTGGTTGTTCCACTTTCCCGAAGCCACATTAGCCCTTGCCCCCGCCGAGAGATAGCCGTAGCTGCCGCCCTCGACATGAGCCGTAGCGCCCGACGCGGAACGTGGTCGGGTGACGATGTTGATGGCACCAAGCAGTGAGGAAGTTCCATAGACACGTCCTGCGGGACCCTCGAGCACCTCTATGCGTTCGATTTCGCTGATGTCAATGGGGAAGTCGAAGGCATTGTGTCCTGTCTGCGGGTCGCAGATGTTGATTCCGTTGAGGAGGATTGTGATTTGCTCGTAGTTGCCGCCACGTATGCTGACGTCGGTCTGCGCTCCAATCGGTCCACGCTGGCGGACATCGACGCTGGCAACATATTTCAGCAAATCGTTAACACTTTGCACTGGGGCTGCCTGAATCTCCTGTCGCTCCAGTACAGTTACCATTCTCGCAGCCTGGGCGCGCGTGAGCGGAGCCCTTGAGCCAGTGACGCTCACCTCGTCAAGCGTCAGCTCGCGGTCGGTCTTGTCGGTTGTATTGTCGTCGATGACTGGTTTCACGCCCACACCCTCTGCATGAGACTGCGAGACAGTAGCCACACTCAGTACTCCAACGACCACCACACGTCCAAGAACGGCAAACAGCGAGTAGCCCTTGCGCTGGAAACGCTTGAACTTGAACACGTCCTGCTTCTTGTTTGAATTGTAGTTGTACATTGTTTAAAATAATAATTATGTTGTTTAAAAAAACGGGTTCAAAGGTACGACAAAAAGGCGAAATGAGCAAATTTTTGGCTTGTTTTGTAAGAAAAATCGAAATATTTTGGTAAAAATCGAAAAAAGTTGGAAAAACATTTGGAGGTTTCGGAAAAAGTCCGTACCTTTGCACTCGCAATAAGGCAATAAGCCGAAAGCAAGAGAAACATTGGGATATGGTGTAATGGTAACACTGCAGATTCTGGTCCTGCCTTTCCTG
>CAMAGM010000113.1 GCA_945833995.1 uncultured Prevotella sp. | reverse complement strand
CGGTAGAATATAAACTGTAAACTGTAAAACTGTAAATGGTAAAGTGGCATTTTAGGAACCTATTCATGATTACGACCTATCCACATCTCCATACAATAACGAATAATAGAGGGACAGGAACATCGACTTTCAGTATAGAGCAATGTTCCTGTTTTTTTATATTTGTTGGTGGCAATCGAAAAAAACTTGGTGAAAATTTTGTGATTCGACCAACTTTCACTATATTTGCACACTAATAATAATTAAAGTTGACAATGAGAAAAATGCCATATAAACGTAATCTATTGATTATAAACGTCGTGGGGGGGGGGTAAACCTTTCCTAAAGGGTATTTTTGTCAACACTTTAATCCTCGTCCTTATTTCTGTTTCACTGCTTTCGTCGTGCGAGCACGTGTCGGAAGAGGAACTTCGCCAGGCTCTGGAGGAGTGTGGCGACACAGTTCTCGTGGTTGACGATGGTTGGGAGGACACCATAAAGGTCAACTTCTCGAAAGAGCAAAGAGAAATACGTGGGCCAGACGGTTCTTAATCTAAAAAAGCCCCAAACATGAGAGAAAAGATTAAGAACTAAAGTACAAAAGACCCACGTAACAATGCAATACGAATCGACATTCAACGCAATAGACAACATACTGAGAAACGAGGCCGGATGCAGCAACGAACTCGACTACATAGAACAGACCTCATGGCTCCTGTTCCTGAAATATCTCGACGACCTCGAAACCGACCGCGAGGACGAGGCTGAGCTGGAGGGCAAGCCCTACAAGCGCATAGTGACAGGCTTCTACCGATGGTCGCAATGGGCTGCGCCGAAGGACAGGGAAGGAAACATCGACAAGGTGAACGCCATGACGGGGCAAGACCTCGTGGACTTCGTGAACCTGAAACTCTTTCCCACGCTCTCACGCTTCAAGGACACGGCAGCCGAGGTTGGCTCGCTGGAATACAAGATTGGCGAGATATTCACCGAGCTGCGCAACAAGATTCAGAGCGGCGCAAACCTCCGCGAGATAATAAACAAGATTGACTCGCTGCGCTTCCAGTCGGCTGACGACAAGCACGAGATGACCGTGCTCTACGAGAGCAAGATTCAGCGCATGGGCAACGCTGGGCGCAACGGAGGCGAATACTACACGCCACGCCCGCTGATCCGTGCGTGCGTGAAGGTGGTGAACCCACGCATAGGCGAGACAGTGCTCGACCCTGCCTGTGGCTCGGCGGGCTTCCTCTGCGAGGCGTTCAACTACATGCAGGAGCAGATAAGCAGCACGTCGGACAGCGAGACGCTGCAGAAGCGCACCTTCTACGGCAAGGAGAAAAAGGGTCTGCCCTACATCATTGCCACGATGAACATGATTTTCCATGGTGTTGCTGCGCCAAACATATTGCATTGCAACACGCTGGCAGAGAACATGGCAAACGTGATGGAGCGCGACCGACGGGACGTGATTCTCGCCAATCCGCCCTTCGGTGGCAGCGAGCGGTCGGAACTGTTCGACAATTTCGACATACGCACATCGGAGACGGCATATATGTTTATGCAGTATTTCGTGAAGATGCTGAAGGCTGGCGGCAGGGCTGGCATAGTGATAAAGAACACTTTCCTTAGCAATGGCGACGCTTGCGCCATAAGGAGGATGCTGCTTGAGGACTGCAACCTCCACACCGTGCTCGACCTTCCGTCGGGAGTGTTCTCAGGTGCGGGCGTGAAGACCGTGGTGTTGTTTTTCACCAAGGGAGTGCCGACGCAGAAGATTTGGTACTATCAGCTTAACCCAGGGCGCAACCTCGGCAAGACGAATGCCTTGAACGAGGCAGACTTGGAGGACTTCCTTCGCCTGCAAGAGACGAAGGCAGACTCAGAGAACTCATGGACTATCGACGTTTCCTCGCTCGACGATGCCTGCGACCTCAGCGTGAAGAACCCTAACAAGGTGGAGGAAGTGGACAATCGCACTCCGGGCGAAATTCTCAGCTCAATAGAAGCTCTGAACACAGAGAATAGTAAGCTGATAGTTGAAATTGCTAATAACATTGTAAATGGGGCGTTGTTATGAAAAAGGGATGGGAGTATAAGAAAATATGCGACGTTTGTGATTTCCAAGGTGGATCACAACCACCCAAAAGTGAATGGATAGATCATGAAGCTAATGGATATGTGAGAATGTTGCAAATAAGGGATTTTACTCAAAGTCGTAAAGTTAGTCCTGAATATGTTATGTTGACAAGTAGAACAAAATGTTGTTTATCAGATGATATTTTGATAGGACGTTATGGTGCTTCTTTGGGTAAAATCTTAACAGGAATAGGGGGCGCATACAATGTAGCAATTATGAGAACTATTCCTGATGAAACACTTCTGAGTAAAGGATTTTTGAAATATTATTTAATGTCATCGATATTTCAGAATTTCTTACTAAATATCGGAGGTAGGGCTGCACAAGCTGGATTTAATAAAGAGGATTTAAAAAGCCTATCTATTCCTTTAACTACCTTAGATGAGCAGCTTCGCATTGTCTCTTACCTCGACACGACCTTTGCCAACATCGACAATTTAAAGTCAAATGCCTCGAAAGCATTGTCGGAAGCGAAAGCTCTTTTCCAAGCTGCGCTGGCAGAGGCTATGATGCCAAAAGAAGGTTGGGAAGAGAAAACGTTGGGGGAAATATGCACTATTGTTGGTAGAATAGGTTACAGGGGATATACAAGAAAAGATATTGTAAACAATAAAAATGAAGGTGCTATTTCATTAAGTCCTTCAAATATTGTTGATGGTAAAATGAATTATTCTAATTGTACTTATATAACATGGTATAAATATGATGAATCTCCAGAAATAAAGATAAATGAAGGTGATATTCTCATTGTAAAAACAGGGTCTTCATTTGGAAAATCTGCTTATGTTGATAAGTTACCACATAAAGCTACGATAAACCCTCAGTTCGTTGTTTTAAAAGATATAAAGTCAAATAATAAATATTTAGCATATCAGTTAAAAACGAAAAGAACAATAGACTATATAAATACTATTGTTTCGGGTTCAGCTATTCCTACTTTCTCACAAGCAAATCTTTCTAAGATGACGATTTTCATACCATCTATATCAGAACAACACCAAATCGTCCGTCACCTCGACTCCTTATCGTCGAAAGTGCGGCAGATGGAAGAGAACTACAGTAAGACGCTTGCGGAGTGCGATGCACTGAAACAGGCGATATTGAGGGACGTTTTTGAATGACAATGGCTTATGGACGAAACGGCAACAAGAAGAAAGAAAATCGACCCAAGGCTACAGGAAGTAGGTTGGGAACAAGTGCCTGAAAGCTCAATACTGACTGAGCAGCGGGCATACGAGATTGCGCCTGGACGTGTGGAGCGAATAAAACACTCGAAGCCTAAGAAGGCAGACTATGTGCTGGAATATCGTGGGCAGAAACTCGCCGTGATAGAGGCAAAGAGCGACGAGAAGCACGTGAGCGAGGGCGTGGCACAGGCAAAGCTCTACGCCGAGATGCTCAACATAAGGTTTGCCTACGCCACAAACGGCAACGACATCTGGGCAATAGACATGGGCGTGAAGGACGCTGACGGCAACTACACCGTGGCGAGCAAGGAAGGACCAGCGGAGAGGTTTCCAAGCCCTCAGGAGCTGTGGAAGATGACCTTCGAGGGCGAGGACGAATGGCGCGACAGGTTCAACCTCTGCGCCTTCAACCGCGACGGAGGACGCACGCCACGCTACTATCAGGAAATAGCCATCAACAAGGTGTTGGCTGCCGTAGCAAACGAGCAGAACCGCATACTGCTGACAATGGCGACGGGAACAGGAAAGACCTACACGGCGTTTCAAATCTGCTGGAAACTCTATCAGACAAGGTGGACAAGGCAGCGCACTGCCAACAGGCATCCGAGAATACTGTTCATTGCCGACCGCAACATATTGGCAAACCAAGCACTGAACGACTTCAACCACTTTGACGAGAGCCTGATGGTGCGCATAACGCCAAAACTGCTCGACGAGCGGAAGGGCGAGGTGCCGACAGGAGGCAACATATATTTCACCATCTTCCAGACGTTCATGTCGGTGGACAAGAGCGGCGAGCCATACTACAAGCAATATCCGAAGGAGTTTTTCGACTTCATCATAATAGACGAGTGCCACCGTGGCGGCGCAAAGGACGAGAGCGAATGGCGAGGGCTGATGGAATATTTCTCCGAAGCCTACCAACTGGGAATGACCGCCACGCCAAGGCGCAAGGAGAACGCCAACACCTACGACTATTTCAACAAGCCTGTCTTTAGCTACTCGCTGAAGCAGGGAATAGCCGACGGATTCCTCACGCCGTTCAGGGTCTGGATCTCGACAAGCAATATCGACACTTATCAGTATGACCCCGACGACACGGTGGAGGGCGACATTGACGAGGACAAGACCTACGGCGAGGGCGACTTCTACCGTGGCGACATAGTGCTGAGGGAGAGGGACGAGCACCGTGTGATGGAGCTGCTGAAGATGATTGAGCCCGACGAGAAAACTATCGTGTTCTGTGCCACGCAGCAGCACGCAGCCGTGATACGCGACATGATAAACCAGCACAAGCGCCGACCCGCACCGAACTATTGCGTAAGGGTGACTGCCGACGACGGCAAGGAGGGCGAGGACAACCTCGGACTGTTTCAGAACAACGACCGACTGCTGCCAACGATACTGACCACGTCGCAGAAACTCTCAACTGGAGTGGATGCGCGCAACGTTAGGAACATCGTGCTGCTGCGACCGGTGAACTCGATGGTGGAGTTCAAGCAGATAATAGGCAGGGGAACACGCCTGTTCGACGACAAGTATTATTTCACCATCTACGACTTCGTGGGTGCGGCGAGGAACTTCGAGGACGCTGAATGGGACGGCGACCCATGCTGCCCCGTTTGCGGCAACTATCCTTGCACATGCGACAGGAAAACAAGGCCGAAGCAAGAACCGAAGCAAGAGCCGAAGCCATGCCCAGTGTGCGGCAACCTGCCTTGTACCTGCGAGGGCAACGGCGGCAGGAAGAAGGATGCAGTGGTGGTGAAGCTGAGCGAGAGGCACAAGATAGAACTATGCACCCAATGGGAGGAGAAGGTGCAGTTTGGCGACGAGCTGCTTGGCGTTGACGAGCTGATAAAGCGGCTGTTCGGCAAGATTTCGGAAGTATTTCACGGTGCTGAGGACTTGCGCCGGCAGTGGGAGCATCCCGACACGCGGAAGGAACTGTTGGAGCACCTGGAACAGGAAGGCTTCGGCGAGGACAAGCTGCTGATGATACAGAGAGTGATGAGGAAGGAGCAGTGCGACCTTCTCGACGTGCTGGAATATCTCGCCTACAGCGAAGAGCCTATTCAGAGGGCAGAAAGGGTGAAGCGTGTTAAGGAGAAGTACTTCAACGACCTTGCAGAAGAACAGGCGCGCTTCCTCACGTTCATTCTCGACTACTATGTGCGCAACGGCTTCAAGGAGCTGGCGATGGACAAGCTGAAGGATTTCATAAACATAAAATACAAGTCGATGTCGGATGCCAAACGTCTGCTGAGGATGGAGGTAAAGGACATCAGAGGGCAGTATATTGCCTTGCAGAAGGCTCTCTACAGCAACGAGCCTGAAACTGCCATGCAAGGGCAGCGGAGGAAGGTAAGATACGCCCTGAACGAGATGATTGACGAAATGGAACAAATGGACAGAACTATGACATAGAACCTACTTTATATATATAAAACAATGTTCGTGAGTCGATGAATCGTATTCTTATCGTCCAAAAATAGCTACAACTGAACTGATAAGCATCAACGAAGAAAGCCTCAGACTACGACAAGCGAAGCTCATGTGCAATGTAGAAACGCTCTACACCGCATGGGCTATTGCTGTTTGTACGTCGAGGCTTTTGAGGTCTGTAGCTATTCCTTGGACGATGGACGTGCGGGCGTGCGATTGCCCTGCGGCTTTTTTCTACCTAAACATTAACAATAAAAAACCTATGATAGACGAACTGTTTACACACACTCCGAGACAAAGACAAGAGACAATGCAGAAGATACTCTATGGCGACCCGCTTTTCAGAGTGCTTTACCTGCCACTTTGGTATCAGAGCAAGGAAGACCTGTCGCCTGTTGAGACATGGCAGGAGGCACTGATGGTGATAGACGAGATGAAGGCAATTGACAGCGGCATACGCCACCTTGAGGTGGCAAGGCTGATCGAGCAGCTGCAGCAGCGTTATTCCTGTTTCGACAACATGGAGCGCAAAGAAGAGCTGGCGGCACACTCGTCGATGCTGGTCATGGCAACGGTGATGTTCATGCTGGGCGAGGCAAGCGAGGAGTGGAAGGACAATCCTCACCGTAAGCTGTGCTACAACATTTCAGGAGTGCTGTCGAGGATTGGAGGTTTCAAGGAGCTTTGCAACGACGTGAGGGATTCGGAGCACAGGACTGTGGACGAAGAAGGCCCATTGCCCATAAGGGATTTCCTGAAACCGGAGAAAAACGCTATTGACGAATCGCAGCTAAGGAACTTCACCGACGAGGAAATACATAAAAGCGGAATAAGGTGCAACAATCCGCTTGCAGTGCTGCAAGCCATAGACTTGATGGTTCAACATCTAGAGAACGATAACGACTGGATTTCGATTTATGCCGTGCTTGTGGAACGTGATTACATTTCACGAACCATGACTACATTCTGCACAATGGTAAACTCGTTTTTCTCTGCATCTTTAAGCAGTAACTATATGAGCAAGGTGCTGAAGTCTCACGGCGAGTCGATCGAGAAGTGGAAACCGTTTTATGACGACCAACGCCGACACTTGGATCTTGTATCGCTATTTAGAAAGAAATTATTGAAAATGGGAATGGCGTAACAAACTAATATCTTTTCGTATAAAAACATTCGGAATACGGTAATTTTGTAGTTAATAAAGGTTAATATTGTGGTTTCTATAAAACTTTCTTTTCAGTTGTTATCATTAGATTAAAGAGAAATTCATACCTTTGCAATCGGACTATCAGCATTTTGTTCCATCTGTCACGGTTAGACGTGTTCTTTCATGGCATTGGGCAGTCTGGAGTTTCAATTTATAAATTATATCAACGTTTATGACAAAGAAAAAAAATCTCACAGCATTCATGATAGCTATCATTGTTATGCTATTCTCGCTCCCTGCTAATGCACAGGGGACAGTGGGTTATGTAGAATGGGATCGTGTTAATACTCTCACATTCAAAGGAGGGCCAAGTGTGCCTGCCAGCGCTTATCCGCTCAATACAGATAGTAATAGGCCTATTTGGAATAGTGACTCAAGTCTTTGTACCAAAGTGGTATTTGATGAATCGTTCAAAGATGTCCGACCAACTTCTTGTTGTTATTGGTTCGAAGGATTTTCTAAGCTTTCAACAATAGAAAACATAGGGTATCTCAACACTGACAATGTGACGAATATGCACGCCATGTTCGCTGGCTGCTCAAAACTCACTTCTCTTAACCTGTCAAAATTCAACACTGCCAAGGTGACACATATGACCTTCATGTTCAATGGCTGTTCAGGCCTCACTTCTCTTGACCTGTCATCATTCAACACTGCCAAGGTGACGTGGATGTACCACATGTTCGCTGGCTGCTCAAAACTCACTTCTCTTGACCTGTCAAATTTCAACACTGCCAAGGTGAGCAGGATGTACAACATGTTCTATGGCTGCTCAGGCCTCACTTCTCTTGACCTGTCATCATTCAACACTGCCACGGTGACGTATATGGAAAACATGTTCGATGGCTGCTCAGGCCTCACGACAATCTATGTCAGCGATGATTTCACCACTGACAAAGTCAGCAAAAACAATAGTACTGGAATGTTTGGGGGCTGCATCAAACTCGTAGGAGCTGTTCAATACGATTCTGATCAAACAGACAAAGACATGGCCAACTATAAAAATGGCTATTTCAAGACATATTATAAGTTAGGCGAAAATCAGGTGGATTTATGCGGAGAGACTTTGACGACTACAAGTCTTGACCTGTCAGGAGACAATGATTTCGTGGCACATGCGCCTTTCACGGTTAACACGGTTACTTATACCCGTAACCTCTCTTCATCTACATCAACTTGGTTCTCACTCTGTCTGCCATTTGCATATACCCCGAAAAATTTTACTGCATATCAGCTTAAGGGCGCAACTGAAAAGGCTGTGGAGATTGAGCAAATAACGGGAGCGATCGCTGCCGGAACGCCCATAATCTTTAAGTTTAAAGATGATGCCGATAAGAAAATCAATATCTCTGTGAGCAATGCAAACATAAAAAATGACCCAGGGATGGCTTCAACCACAGAAAACGATTGCCAGCTCTACGGCACATATCAGGAGAAGACATTCTCATTGCAAGACGGCAACACCTTCATCATTTATAAAGACAGACTGATGAATCCTGCCACGATGCTGCAAAAGAACGTGACGAAAGTAGGCCTTAAGCCCTTCCATGCATATATGACAATGACATCATCGGCAAGCGCAAAATCCTTCTCCATCGGCAGCGGTGATGAAGGAACGACTGCCATTGACTTGCTCAACAGTGTAGCCACAGATGATGCTGAATACTACGACATCAACGGCCGTCGCATCGACGCTCCTACCAAGGGTGTGAACATCGTGCGCCGTGGCAACAAGACAATGAAATTAATCATCAAATAACCCCACCTAAGACTTTCATAACAATGGAAAAGAAAAAGTATATCAGCCCCGCAATAAAAGTGTATAATATCACTCCCAGTGTCATCCTCGCTGGGTCAATACAAATGGCGTCGGACGATGATTACAAAAGTTTAAGCGACGGTGAATACTACGGCGACTGACATCGTCCCCGACATATGCAAGCCACCAAGCAAGTTGAAATCACATTCAACTGTCAAATAAAAGAAGAGGCAAATCGAGTTGTCTCTTCTTTTTTGTTCATTTTCATGCACCTTTTCTCGCCATGGCATAGCTCAAGCAAGCTTGGCTCT
>CAMAGM010000112.1 GCA_945833995.1 uncultured Prevotella sp. | reverse complement strand
TTAATTATTAATTGAATAATCGCAGCGAAGCGAGAATAATTCCAAACTCAAAATTCAAAATTCAAAAATTCCTCACTCACTCAGCTTCGTCAACTTCCACGAGTCGCCTTCGCGCTTGAATGTCAGTTCCATCTCAAGTCCGTTGGAAATGCCGCGGAGCACGAAAATCTTCTGGTTGCCCGACTTTCCGTCGTTGCCGTAGATGATGTTGTATATCATGTTCTTGGGCAGTTCGGGGGCGAAGGCGGGCCACGTCTCGGGTGTCAGCAGACCTTCCATTTGGCTGAAGTCGTCGTCGGGGTCGGGACCAATGAACTGCACGGGGTCGTTGATGCTCTCAGCCTGGAACGTGCTGTCGGTAACGAATTTCTCGTAGAAGCTGAGGAACGAGGCGTTGTGGTTCTGATAGAGCGGCTGATAGCGTATGGACTGCATTGTCCAGAGTCCGTTGATGCGGTCGAAGACATACTGCTTCACGGTCTTGATGTCGAACGTTATTTTCTCCACCACTACATGGTTTATCGACGTGTCCTTCACCACGTTCATCTGTCGGCGATTGTCGAAGAGGAGCGTGTAGAAACCTTGTCGCATGAAGAAATGGTCGGTCTTCCATTTTGCCTTTGCTATGGTGTCGGTCTTCTTCCCTTTTTCCACCAATAGTGGGAACTTGATGCGCTTCTGCTGCAACTTGCGGTTTGCGGCGAAGTTGAAAAAGAAATCGTCGAACAACTCATCGGCAGCTTTTGGCATGGGGGTCTCCGAAATGAGCTGTTCCATGGTATCTACAGCGACAGTATCCTGTATGCTGTCAGTGTCTGTTGGGACGATGTCAGTCCCCTCGGTCTTGTTTCCCTTGCAGGAGAACATCAACGCTAAAAAAGCGAAAAATGCTACTAAAATCTTCTTCATTTTTACTACGGAAAGTGTATCCGCCTCTCAAATTTCGGCAAAAGTACAACTATTTTTTGATAAAATGCTCTTTTTTCCCACAAAAATATTACCTTTGCACCAAATTTATATAAATATCTCAAAAATGATACTCGAAAAGATAGCACAACTTCTCGAAGAAGTGAAGAATATGAACGCCAGCAACGCTGACGAAATAGAGGCCCTGCGCCTCAAGTATCTCAGCAAGAAAGGTGAGATAACAGCCCTCATGGCTGATTTCCGCAACGTGTCCGCCGAACAGAAGAAAGAGGTGGGAATAAAGATCAACGAGCTGAAGCAGACCGCTCTCGACCGCATAAACGAGCTGAAGGAACAGCAGGAGAGCGGCGAGGGTGAGGCTCTGAACATCGACCTCACGCGCACGCCTTACCCAGTGAAGCTCGGCACGCGCCATCCGCTGACAATCGTGACGAACGAGATTATTGACATCTTCTCGCGCATGGGATTCGTGCTTGCCGACGGACCGGAGGTGGAGGACGACCTGCACGTGTTCACCAAGATGAACTTCGCTGCCGACCATCCAGCACGCGACATGCAGGACACGTTCTTCGTTGAGCAGAGCGAGACAGGCGACGTGACGAAGAACATTCTGCTGCGCTCGCACACCAGCTCGGTTCAGGCAAGGGTGATGGAGACCTCGCAGCCTCCTATCCGCATCATCTGCCCAGGCCGCGTCTATCGCAACGAGGCAATCACAGCCCGCGCCCACTGCTTCTTCCATCAGGTGGAGGGACTCTACATCGACAAGAACGTATCGTTCACCGACCTAAAGCAGGTGCTGCTGTCGTTTGCCCGCGAGATGTTTGGTGCCGACACGAAAATCCGCCTGCGCCCAAGCTATTTCCCATTCACCGAGCCAAGTGCCGAGATGGACATCTCGTGCCACATCTGCGGCGGCAAGGGCTGCGGCTTCTGCAAGCACACGGGTTGGGTAGAGATTTTGGGTTGTGGCATGGTTGACCCCAACGTCTTGGAGCAGTGCGGCATAGACAGCAAGGTATATACAGGCTATGCCTTCGGTATGGGCGTTGAGCGCATCACAAACCTGAAGTATCGTGTGAGCGACCTCCGCATGTTCTCGGAGAACGACACACGATTCCTGAAAGAGTTTGAGGCAGCGAATTAAAAAATAGAAAATTGATTTTTTGGAAGGTAGAAGATAGAGATATCTTTGGAAGGTAGAAGGTAGTGGGTAGAGGGTAGAGATTACCGAACTGTCTAAAAAACACGGGTAGAACATATCTCTACCTTCTACCCTCTACCTTCTACCTTCTGAAACTTCCCCTCTACTCTCTGAAAGAATGAAAGACCGTCTCTTCACACGCAGCTACATATTTATATTAGCAGCCAACTTCCTGATGTTTTTCGGATTTTGGCTGCTAATACCTATTTTGCCCTTCTATTTGACTGAGACGTTCAACTGTCCGCAGTCGATACTCGGAGCCATACTGAGCTGCTACACGGTGAGTTGCTTGGCAGTGCGTCCGTTCTCGGGCTTCCTGATGGACAAGTTTCCGCGCAAGCCAATCTACATCTTCTGCTATTTTCTCTGCACGGCAATGCTGACGAGCTACATCTTTGCCGCCACACTGACTTGGTTCATCGTCATGCGTGCCATCCACGGCTTCGCCTTTGGTGGAGTGACTGTGGGTGGAAACACACTCTGCGTGGATATAATGCCAAGCAGCCGACGTGGCGAGGGCTTGGGCTACTACGGGCTGATGAACAACACGGCAATGGCACTGGGTCCGATGACCGGACTCTTCATGCACGGTCATGTCCCCTACACAGGTATCTTCCTCATAGGCATGGGCGTGAGTGCCGTGGGACTGGTGTGCGCGTTGGCGGTAAGTACGAAAAAGAGGAGAGAGGAGAGAGGAGTGAGGAGTGGGGAAATAGTATCCCTCGACCGCTTCATACTGTTGAAAGGTATTCCGGTGAGCATAGCCTTGCTGCTGTTGTCGATTCCCTACGGAGCAACGACGAACTTCGTGGCGATGTATGCTTCGGAGATAAGGCTTGACGTGCCTACGGGATTTTTCTTCACGCTGATGGCTGCGGGCATGGGGCTTTCGCGTATTATTGCGGGCAAACAGGTGGATAGGGGCTACGTCACGCAGTGTATCCATGTGGGCTACTATCCCGTGATTGTGGCATTCCTAATGCTCGGACTATGTCGTTTCGTAGTGGCAGACCATGTCGCTCTCGCCACCACGATGTTCTACACCGTTCCGGCACTGCTCGGCATTGGTTTCGGCATAATGTTCCCCGCCATGAACACGCTCTACATCAATCTTGCCCGCCACGACCAGCGTGCCACTGCGACGAGCACCTACCTCACGGCGTGGGACGTGGGCATAGGCATAGGAGTGACGGCGAGTGGCATAATAGCCCAGCACTTCACCTTCTACATGGTCTATCTCGTTGGCTCTGCCATCTGCCTCGTCTCGCTATTGATATTCACAAGAATTGTTACACCGCATTATCGCAAGAATGTTCGTTTTGGGGAAGGTAGAAGGTAGAGGGTAGAAGGTAGAGAATACAGCTATGACAGAAGAACAAGCACTACAGAAATTAGGTGCGCTTTGCTCGCAGGCTGAGCATTGCACGCACGAGATGAAAGAGAAAATGGACCGTTGGGGCATTGATGCCGATGCCCAGGAACGGATAGTGGAATATCTCGTCAACAACCGATATGTTGACGACCGTAGGTATGCGCGCTCGTTTGTGAACGACAAACTGAAATACAACAAGTGGGGACGCAGGAAGATAGAGCAGGCTCTGTGGATGAAGCACTTGGACAAAGACATAATGCAAGAGGCTCTCGACGATATTGACGAGGCCGACTGGCTCAGCGTGCTACGACCTATGCTCCAGAGCAAACGGCGCTCAACAAAGGCAGAAAGCGAGTATGAGATGAACACCAAACTCTTCCGATATGCCATGAGCAGAGGTTTCAGTGTGGAGGAAATAAGGAAATGTATCGACTGCGACGACATTGACGAGGAGGAGGAATGACTAAAAACCGAATGTTTAAAATTAGTTTTCAATAGTTAGAAAAACATATAAATTAGGACATATTGTTGCTTTTTGACGAGAAAGATGCTAATTTTGTGCCATTAAAATAACTTTGTAACGATTATGAAACGTTTTTTTAGCACAATATGTCTTCTGCTCGCCCTTCTCTCCGCACAGGCACAGGAGAAGGTGGCAATGCTGAAATATGGCAATATGGACTCGTGGGTGACACGCACCATACATGAGTCGGCGGTAATTGGAGGCGACGACAAGACACTCTACGAGATAGGGCCAAACAAGCACATCGACGGCAACAATCCCTATCGCAACCAGGGCGGCTCGCCTTGGGGCACGTCGAACGTGATGGCTAAGGTGTCGGGCATAGTGAAGACCAACAACACGGTCTATCGTGAGAAGCGTGGCAATGGCTATTGCGCCCGACTGGAGACACATATAGAAAAGGTGAAGGTGCTTGGACTGATAAATATCAAGGTGCTTGCGGCGGGGTCGCTTTTCCTTGGCGACATGACAGAGCCGATAACGGGAACAAAGGACGGCGAGAAATACCAGAACTGGGGAGTGCCGTTCAACGTGCGCCCGAAGGCATTGCGCTACGACTATCGGTTCAAGTCGAGCGGCGCGCCTAACCGCATAAAGCTGACAGGCTTCGGCAGTGGCAGCGAGGTGCAGGGGAAGGACAAGGCTATAACCATCTTCCTGCTGCAGAAGCGCACCGAGGACGCGAAGGGAAACATCACGGCAAAGCGAGTGGGCACTATGGTGGTGACCTACGACAAATCGACCAACGGATGGGTTGATGGTGCGACATACGAGATACTATATGGCGACATTAGGAAAAATCCGAAATACAACAAGGAAACCATGGCATTGCGCTCGTGCGACTATGCACGAAACTCAAAGGGAGTGAACGTGCTGGTGAAGGAGACTGGTTGGGCTGCCGCCAACGAGACACCAACTCACATGCTTCTGCAGTTTACGTCGAGCCATGGCGGTGCCTACATTGGCTCACCAGGCAACACGTTGTGGATAGACAATGTGAAACTGGTGTACTGATTCGCTTCGCGAAATTAAAGTAATTTAGAGGTGAGTGGTGAGAGGTAAGAGATTTCCGCTGCTTAAAAAAGGTTGAAGATGAGACAGAAGATATTTTTGATTATTCTATTGGTGTTGTCCAGCAACGTAGGTATGGCGCAGAGCGACACTGTTGCTGCCGACACGGTGGCGAGGAAAAAGTCGGCACTGACCCGATTCCTCGACTATTTCAACGATGCCAACAAGAACAAGAAGAATAAGAAATTCGACTTTAGCGTCATAGGAGGCCCGCACTACAGCACCGACACGAAACTCGGTGTTGGGCTCGTGGCAGCTGGGCTTTACCGCACGTCGCAGGCCGACTCGCTGCTGCCGCCGTCCAATGTGTCGCTCTACGGCGATGTGTCAACCGTGGGCTTCTATCTGCTCGGTGTCAGGGGCAACCACATCATGCCAGAGGCAAAGCAACGCATCGACTATAGGATTTATTTCTTCTCCTTCCCAAGCAAGTTTTGGGGCATGGGATATGACGCTGGCAGCAATGCCGACAACGAGAGCGACTTCGACCGCTGGCAGACACAGCTCAAGGCAAGCTACCTGTTTCAGCTCGTGCCAGGACTCTATGTAGGCCCTATGGCTTGCTTCGACTATATAAAGGCAACCGACGTGGAGCGACCTGAACTGCTTGAGGGACAGGACATGACCACACACAACTTCGGAGTGGGATTCTCCGTGGTGTATGACACGCGCGACGTGATGACCAATCCGCATCGGGGCATCTATGTGGATGTGACACAGTGTTTCCGTCCGCGTTTCCTCGGCAACGACTATGCCTTCTCGCAGACCTCGTTCAACGTCAGCGGCTACGGACGCATCTGGAAGGGTGGCATCTTGGCTGCCGACGTTCGGGGCGACTTCAACTTTGGCAATCCCTCGTGGGCTATGATGGCAAAGTTGGGCAACTCGCACTCGATGCGTGGCTACTACGAGGGGCGCTATCGCGACAAGCATAAGCTGGAGACAACTCTCGAACTGCGTCAGCACGTCTGGAAGCGCAATGGCATAGTGCTATGGGTGGGTGCTGGCAGCGTGTTCCCAAAGATAAGTGAGATGCGTTTCGACCGCATATTGCCCAACTACGGCTTTGGCTACCGATGGGAGTTTAAGAAGAACGTCAACGTACGCCTCGACTATGGCTTCGGCAAGTCGGGCGAGTCAGGTTTCCTGTTCAACATCAACGAAGCGTTTTAAAAATTAAAGAATTAAAGATTAAATATTTATGGAGGGTAGAAAGTAGAAGGTAGAGGGTAGGAGGTAGAGGGTAGAGATTACCGAACTGCACATAAATCACGGGTAGAACATATCTCTACCCTCTACCTTCTCCCCTCTCCCTTCTAAAAAAATAAAGTTCCTTTGAAGAAGCTGTTTTTCATATTCCTTGGGGTGATGATGGTGCCAAACATACTGTTGGTGTTGTCTGAGCATCAGAGCCTTTGGACGGCGGCATGCAACTTGCTGCTGCCCTTGGGACTCTATTGGCTTGCCGCCTCGTCGAGCCGTAAGTTGGGACGCACCGTTTGGCTCATGTTCCCATTCATTTTCATGGCAGCGTTCCAGATCGTGCTCACACGGCTGTTTGGGCAGTCAATCATAGGTGTTGACATGTTTCTCAATGTTGTCACTACAAACATGACCGAGATAAACGAGCTTCTTGGCAACCTTATTCCTGCAGTGTCAATAGTCTTCATTCTTTATATTCCGATGCTTGTCATGGCTGCTATAGCCATGCGCCGCCGCCGTCGTCTCGATGCTTCATTCGTCAACATTCAGAGGCGTTTGGCAGCGGTTTGCATCGGTTTTGGCATAGTCTGTGGCATTGTTGCCCACAACAGTAAGAACCCCATGCGGCTAATCGACGACATTTTCCCAGTCAACGTGAGCTACAATCTCTGCCTCGCCGTCGATCGCTATTGGAAGACCGAACACTATGCCACCACCTCCAAAGGCTTCACCTTCCATGCCCAAACCCTTACCTCTCACCCCTCACCTCTGACCTCTCACCCCTCACCTCTCACCTCTAAATTAATAGTTCTCGTCATAGGCGAGACGGCACGGGCTGCCAACTTCGGCATACTTGGCTATGAACGAAACACAACGCCAAAACTCAGTAAAATGGAGGGATTGACCGCTTTCGGCAAGGCATACAGCGAGTCGAACACCACACACAAGAGTGTGCCGATGCTGCTCTCTGCCGTCTCGTCGGTGGATTTTGACAGTCTCTATCGCCAGCGTAGTATCATAACGGCGTTTCGAGAGGCAGGCTACCGCACCGCTTTCTTCTCCAACCAACGACGTAATGGCTCATTCATCGATTTCTTTGGCGAGGAAGCTGACGTCTGCAAGTTCGTCAAGGACGATGCTCCCACGGGCCAGGACGTGCTCGACGAACGGCTGATTGACTATGCGCGGCACGAGATAGCCCAAAGCCAAGAGCCTCTCTTTGTGGTGCTCCACTGCTACGGCTCGCATTTCAACTACCGCGAACGCTATCCACGCTCCTTTGCCCGCTTCTTGCCCGACGATGCCATGGAGGCGCGGCGTGAGAACCGTAAGAGCCTGCTCAATGCCTACGACAACACCATCGTCTATACCGACTATATGTTGGATAGGCTTGTTTCTGTTCTTCGCTCTACGGGCAAAGAGGCCGTGATGCTCTACACCTCCGACCATGGTGAGGACATCTACGACGACGGCAAGCATTTCCTCCATGCCTCCATAGTGCCAACCGACTATCAGCTCCACGTCCCTCTCTTCGTGTGGACGTCGGGAAAGTATGCCGCAAACCACAAGTCAGAGGTCGAGGCGTTGAGACGCAACTCCAAAGCCACCGTCTCTACCAGCCTATCGCTCTTCCACACCATGCTTCAGATGGCGGGAATCGAGACCCCCGTCTTTGTCCCGTCCCACTCGCTTGCCGACAGTCTCTACACCTCATCCCGCCGATATTTCATCAACGACCGCAACGAGGCAGTGCTGTTCCACTAAATCATGCCAATCGTCACATTTTTGTGCTTTCTGTCCCACAAATTACCGTTTTCCACACTTTATCGTTACCTTTGCACCCGATTTTAAAAACGTTTATTATGACAAGAGTAATTATTGGTTTGGTCCTATTGGTCTGGGGAGCCACGAAGCTTCTGACCATGACAGGTATTTGGGATTTCACATGGCTCTACGCTCAGCCATGGACGGATTATGTTTTGCCTTCGTGTGCGTTAATCTTAGGTCTGAAGCTTCTTTCAACCGACAGTTGCCACAGAAATCCTCAGTGGAACACAAAGCGGCTGCCTGCTCCCGATGCCTATGGTCGCATGCGTCTCTCGGTGTCGATGGGTGGCGACGACTATTCTTTCGCTGGCGAGAGTTTCTGTGGAGCCGACGTTGAGGCCTTCATGGGCGGCATTCGTCTCGACCTTCGTCAGGCAACAATCGATGCCGACGTGACTCTCAACATCCACACCTTTATGGGCGGAGTGGAACTGTATCTTCCCGACAACATTAACGTGAAAGTCAGTTCAAAAAGCTTCATCGGCGGCGTTGACAACAAGACATCAAGAACGCAGTCGCCCAACGTCCACACACTATTCATCAATGCCCAAAATTTCATGGGTGGGGTAAGCGTGAAGAGTTAAGAATTAGGAGTTAAGAATTAGGAGTTAAGAATTAGGAGTTAAGAATTGTCATTCTCGGCAATCGAACTTACAAGTCTTTCTTGTTGGTTACGTTATATCAGTTGTTCGGACATTCCGAACAACTGATAAGAAATCCTTATAAGTTCAAAGTAATACCCAAAGACTATTTGCACCATCATATTCTGCTTTTAAATATTTATTGTCCTAAAAGGGGAATCTTAACAAGCTATTTAATATCCGTTATTTCATTCACTGCGTTTTCCCAGCCCATTGTATGAATACGTCACGTTGTCCGACACTACGTTGAACGCATTGCTGCTCTTGCTGATGAACTTGTGGACAGTGCCTATCTTCAGGTTTTTCAGGAATATGTCGTGGATGGGGTTGCGGGCATCGCCTTTCACCTCATAGATGGCATCGGTGCGGTCTATCTCGCAATCTTCCATATATATGTCGTGGATTGACGTGATGCGGGTTTCGTAGGTTGGAACGAGGTCTTTCCACTGATATAGCACGTCGGTGTCAATCTCAAACATGCGTCCAGCACAAGTGCCTTTGCATTTTCTCATATAGATATGGTCGATGAAACCGCCACGGCGGTGGT